>NZ_JBCGFQ010000033.1:0-62838 GCF_040984075.1 Pseudomonas sp. I2 | reverse complement strand
TTCTGCTCGGAGCGCCTGGTCTGGTTGGCTAGCGGGCCGCTGTGTGTACAGTTTCTAAGTGTGGACGAATTTCAATGAGCAGCCACTTCTCCCCCGACCATCCGGTCCCTTCCAACCAGCGCCTGTTCGGTGCCCGCGACCTGTTCTCGCTCTGGTTCTCCCTCGGCATCGGCCTGATGGTCCTGCAGGTCGGTGGCTTGCTCGCGCCGGGCCTGGGGCTGGCCGGGGCAATCCTGGCGATCGTCCTCGGCAGCGCTGTGGGGGTGATGCTGCTGGCGGCGGCCGGGGTGATCGGCAGCGATACCGGCCTGTCGGCCATGGCCACCCTGCGCCTGAGCCTGGGGCGCCACGGTGCCCGCCTGCCGGCGCTGCTCAATTTGCTGCAACTGGTCGGCTGGGGCTCGTTCGAGATCATCGTCATGCGCGACGCCGCCAGCCTGCTCGGCGCCCGTGCCTTCGGCGAGGGCAGCCACTGGAGCAGCCCGCTGCTCTGGACCCTGTGCTTCGGCGCCCTGGCCACCCTGTTGGCCGTCAGCGGGCCGCTGGCCTTCGTGCGCAAGGTGTTGCGCAAGTGGGGCATCTGGCTGTTGCTCGGTGCCTGCCTGTGGCTGACCTGGAACCTGTTCGCCAAGGCCGACCTGGCCGCGTTGTGGGGGCGTGGCGGGGATGGTTCGCTGTCCTTGGCGGTGGGCTTCGACATCGTCATCGCCATGCCGCTGTCCTGGCTGCCATTGATCGCCGACTATTCACGCTTCGGCCAGCGTGCCAGACGGGTGTTCGGCGGTACGGCTCTGGGCTTTTTCATCGGCAACGCCTGGTTGATGAGCCTGGGCGTGGCCTACACCCTGGCCTTCGCCCCGAGCGGCGAAGTCAATGCGCTGTTGCTGGCGCTGGCAGGGGCCGGGTTGGGGATCCCGCTGCTGCTGATCCTGCTCGACGAGTCGGAAAACGCCTTTGCCGACATCCATTCGGCGGCGGTCTCCACCGGCCTGCTGGTACGCCTTAAGGTCGAGCACCTGGCCCTGGCCATCGGTGCGCTGTGCACCCTGGTGGCCCTGCTGGCGCCCTTGGCGCAGTACCAGAACTTCCTGCTGCTGATCGGCTCGGTGTTCGCGCCGCTGTTCGGCGTGGTCCTGGTGGATCACTTCATGATCCGTCGCCGGCAGATGCCGGTGGCGATCGGCGGGCTGCACTGGCAGGCTCTGGTGGCCTGGGCGGTGGGGGTGGCGGCTTATCACCTGATGGCGAATGCCGCACCGGAGCTGGGGGCGACCCTGCCGGCATTGCTGCTGGCAGGGGTGTTGCACGCTGTGCTGAGCCTCAGCCGCGGCCGGGAAACAGCTCGGGCCTGAGAATGCCGTTCAGGCGCGGGTAGGGGATCTTCAATTCGATGTGGCCCATGGAGTAGGGTGCGATCGCATAGACCTCGTACTTGAGCACCACCGCGCCGTAGGTCAGGGCCACGTGCGGGGTCTGGCGGAACGGCCAGGTCTTGACGAATTCCGGGTCCTTGTCCATGCCGGTGCTGGCCAGCCAAGCCTGGTGGGATTGTTCGGCGGTCTTCCAGAAGGTCTCCTCCTGGCCCGGCAGCAGCATGTCCTGCAGGGTCAGGACCTTGTCCAGCTTGCGCGAGTAGTTGATGAAGCCACGCCCGGGCATGCCGTGGGCGCCGCCGCTGTCCAGGTAGCTGGACAGCTCGATGATCACCAGCCCGTCATGCTGCTCGCGTACCTTGGCCTGCAGGTAGCTGCTGTTGCGCTTCTCGGCGCTGGCCAGGTACTGCTCCTCGTAGGCCTTGAGCGAGGTCGGCGCGTTGGCGCGCTGGTTGTCCTCGGTCAACTGCAGCAGGCGGCGTTCGACGATGCCGTCGAGCTTGGGCAGGTCCGGGAAGTGGATGGTATCGATGTTCACCAGCGGGCAGTCACGCTCGCTGCAACCGGGCTTGACGTGTTCCCAAGCGTCGCGCTTGACCTCGAGCGGTGCCCGGTAGTTGGGCTCGAACAGGCTCTGGCAGGCGCCCAGGGCCAGTGCCAGCACGGCCACGGAAGTGAGTTTGACAAGCGTCATGATGATCCTTGCAGGTCAAAGGTAGTCGGCCTTGGACCGTCGGCGGAGCCTTCGGTTCGCCACTAAGCTAACAGAGAGGCGCCAGCCTGTCCCGGCTGCCCGAACGGTCGCCGGAAAGGGATGAAACCCGGCGGCACGCAGAGTAGGATGGCGCGATGCGGCACACGAGGTCATGAGGATTTCCATGTCAGATACGTTGAATTCGCAGCCCAGGACGGTCGAGATCGTCGAACAGGCCAACTGCTTCCAGGGTTTCTACAGGCTCGACAAGCTGCGCCTGCGCCACGAACTGTTCGCCGGGGGCATGGGGCGTGAGATCAGCCGCGAGTTGTTCGTGCGCCACGACGCGGTCTGCGTGCTGCCCTACGATCCGCAGCGCGACGAGGTGGTGCTGATCGAGCAGTTCCGGGTCGGCGCGCTGGGCAAGGTCGACAATCCCTGGCTGATCGAGATGGTGGCTGGCCTGATCGACAAGGACGAAGTGCCCGAGGAGGTCGCCCATCGCGAGGCCGAGGAAGAGGCCGGCCTGGCCTTCAGCGCGCTGTGGCCGATGACCTGTTACTTCCCTTCGCCGGGCGGCAGCGACGAGTATGTCCACCTGTTCCTCGGCCGTTGCAGCAGCGAAGGTGCCGGTGGCCTGCATGGCCTGGAGGAGGAGGGCGAGGACATCCGTGTGCGTGTCTGGGCGTTCGAGGATGCCCTGCAGGCCGTGCGGGACGGGCGGATCTGCAACGCCGCCACCATCATCGGCCTGCAATGGCTGGCGCTGAACCGTAGCGAAGTGCGAGGTATGTGGTCGTGAACCTGCTGCGTGAGCGCTATCGGGTCGACCTGGCCGGGCTGCAGGCGGCCTGCGAAGCCAACTATGCCCGCTTGATGCGCTTGCTGCCGGACATGCGTACCGCTCAGAGCTCGCGCCGCATCGGCATGACCCAGGGCGACCAGATGCTCGGCGTGCTGGTGCTCGACGTGCTGCTGGCCTGCCCCTACACCACCACCCTGCGGGTGCGCCAGGAGCACAGCCTGCCCTGGTTGCCGGTGCCGCACCTGGAGGTGCAGGTGTACCACGACGCGCGCATGGCCGAGGTGGTCAGCGCCGAGCACACCCGGCGCCTGCGCAGCATCTACCCGTATCCCAACGCCGCCATGCACCAGCCGGACGAGAAGGCCCAGCTCAACCTGTTCCTCGGTGAATGGCTGAGCCACTGCCTGGCCTGTGGCCATGAGCTGGAAACCGTGCGCTGAAATGAGCGGCTTCGAGTATTTGCTCGAACCTGCATAGCCGCCATAATCGTGCTGAATCCGTTCGAGGAGACGGCCGTTGCCGCAGCCCAATCATTGCCAAGACCCTGCACCCGTCCATGTGGTGCAATTGTCCGATGCCCACCTGTTCGCCGAGCCAGGCGGTACCCTGCTGGGCATGAATACCCGCGACAGCCTGCGTCATGTGATCGACCAGGTTCGCCGCGAGCAGCCGCGCATCGACCTGCTGTTGTGTACCGGGGATCTCTCCCAGGACGGCAGCGTCGCTTCCTATGAGGCCTTTCGCCAGTTGACCGCCGACTTCGGCGTGCCGACCCGCTGGTTGCCCGGCAACCATGACGAGGCCCGGGTCATGGCGAAGGTGGCGCGTGGCAGCGACCTGGTGCGGGCGGTGACCGATATCGGCGCCTGGCGCATCGTCATGCTCGACTCGGCAGTGCCCGACGCGACCCACGGCTGGCTGGCCGACGACCAGCTCGCCTGTCTGGACCAGGCCCTGGCCGGCGCGGGCGAGCGCCATTGCCTGGTGTGCCTGCACCATCAGCCGGTGGATATCGGCTGTGCCTGGATCGCGCCGATCGGCCTGCGCAATGCCGAGGCGCTGCTCCAGCGGCTGCGGGGGCATCCGCGGGTGCGGGCGGTGCTCTGGGGGCACATCCACCAGGAGTGGGACGAAGTGCGCGACGGGCTGCGCTGGCTGGCATCGCCTTCCACCTGCATCCAGTTCGCCGCGCGCAGCGAGGAATTCAAGGTGAGCGAGGAGTTGCCGGGCTACCGCTGGTTGCGCCTGCATGCCGACGGGCGGGTGGAAACCGGTGTGGAGCGGGCACGGGACTTCGAGGTGAGGCTGGACTTCGACAGCGCAGGGTACTGACACGCCAGGCCCCTGGCCCCAGTGAAGAATTTGTTGCGAAAAACCCGATGCTGCGCCAAAGCCCTGCGAACAGGCTACACTGCGCGTCCCTGCGCCCGCACGGACGGGCGTACCGCAGCAGACACCGGGGGCAGCATGTCGGGTTCCATCCTCTATATCCATGGTTTCAACAGCTCGCCACTGTCGAGGAAGGCGCGTCAGCTCGAGGCGGTGATGCAGCAGTTGGGCCTGGCCGAGCGTTTGCGCGTCCCGGCGCTGCATCACCAGCCGCGCCAGGCCATCGCCCAGCTGGAAACCGCCATCGACGAACTCGGCGCGCCCTTGCTGGTCGGCAGTTCGCTGGGCGGCTACTATGCCACCCATCTGGCCGAGCGCCATGGCCTCAAGGCCCTGCTGATCAACCCGGCGGTCGCGCCGCACCGGCTGTTCGACGGCTACCTCGGTACCCAGCGCAACCTGTACACCGACGAAACCTGGGAACTGACCCTGGACCACGTGCAGGCCCTGGCCGAACTGGAAGTGCCGCCGCCGCAGGACGCCAGCCGCTACCAGGTATGGTTGCAGACAGCCGACGAAACCCTGGACTATCGCCAGGCCGAGCGTTATTACCGGGCCTGCGCCCTGCGCATCCAGGCCGGCGGCGACCACGGTTTCCAAGGCTTCGCCGAGCGCCTGCCGGCCTTGCTGGCCTTCGCCGGGATTGCCCGGGGGCAGTATGCGGCGCTCGATTTTTCTGTATTTTGATCTTTTTGCATTCACCAGACTGACGACGAGAACCCATGGCCAATCCCAGCGCTAGCGCCTATAACGCAGACGCCATCGAAGTCCTCTCCGGCCTTGACCCGGTCCGCAAGCGGCCAGGCATGTACACCGATACCAGCCGGCCCAACCACCTGGCCCAGGAAGTCATCGACAACAGCGTCGACGAAGCCCTCGCCGGCCACGCCCGCTCGGTGCAGGTGATCCTTCACGCCGACCATTCGCTGGAGGTCTGCGACGACGGCCGTGGCATGCCGGTGGACATCCACCCCGAGGAGGGCGTGTCGGGGGTCGAGCTGATCCTCACCAAGCTGCATGCCGGCGGCAAGTTCTCCAACAAGAACTACCAGTTCTCCGGCGGCCTGCACGGTGTCGGTATCTCGGTGGTCAACGCCCTGTCGAAACAGGTGCGCGTGCGCGTCAAGCGCGACGGCAACGAGTACCAGATGACCTTCGCCGATGGCTACAAGTCCAGCGAGCTGGAGGTGGTCGGCACGGTCGGCCGGCGCAATACCGGCACCAGCGTGTTCTTTTCCCCCGATCCGAAGTACTTCGACTCGCCGAAGTTCTCCGTCAGCCGCCTCAAGCATGTGCTCAAGGCCAAGGCCGTGCTCTGCCCCGGCCTGCTGGTCAGCTTCGAGGACAAGGCTAGCGGCGAGAAGGTCGAGTGGCACTACGAAGACGGCCTGCGCTCCTACCTGGTCGACTCGGTCAGCGAGTTCCTGCGCCTGCCCGACGAGCCGTTCTGCGGCAGCCTGGCCGGCAACAAGGAAGCCGTGGACTGGGCCCTGCTGTGGCTGCCCGAAGGCGGCGACAGCGTCCAGGAGAGCTACGTCAACCTGATTCCTACCGCCCAGGGCGGTACCCACGTCAATGGCCTGCGCCAGGGCCTGCTGGATGCGATGCGCGAATTCTGCGAGTTCCGCAACCTGCTGCCGCGTGGCGTGAAGCTGGCGCCCGAGGATGTCTGGGAGCGCATCACCTTCGTGCTGTCGATGAAGATGCAGGAGCCGCAGTTCTCCGGGCAGACCAAGGAGCGCCTGTCGTCCCGCGAGGCGGCGGCGTTCGTCTCCGGTGTGGTCAAGGATGCCTTCAGCCTGTGGCTCAACGCCCACCCCGAGCTGGGCATGCAACTGGCCGAGCTTGCCATCAGCAACGCTGGCCGGCGCCTGAAGGCGAGCAAGAAGGTCGAGCGCAAGCGCATCACCCAGGGCCCGGCGCTGCCCGGCAAGCTGGCCGACTGCGCCGGCCAGGACCCGATGCGCGCCGAGCTGTTCCTGGTCGAGGGCGACTCGGCAGGCGGTTCGGCCAAACAGGCACGGGACAAGGAATTCCAGGCGATCCTGCCGTTGCGCGGCAAGATCCTCAACACCTGGGAGGTCGATGGCGGCGAGGTCCTGGCCAGCCAGGAAGTGCACAACATCGCCGTGGCCATTGGCGTCGACCCGGGGGCCACCGACCTGTCCCAGCTGCGCTACGGCAAGATCTGCATCCTCGCCGACGCCGACTCCGACGGCCTGCACATCGCCACCTTGCTGTGCGCCCTGTTCGTCCAGCATTTCCGCCCGCTGGTGGAGGCAGGCCATGTCTACGTGGCCATGCCGCCGCTGTATCGCATCGACCTGGGCAAGGAGATCTACTACGCCCTCGACGAGGCCGAGCGCGATGGCATCCTCGATCGGCTGGTGGCCGAGAAGAAGCGCGGCAAGCCGCAGGTCACCCGCTTCAAGGGGCTGGGTGAAATGAACCCGCCGCAGCTGCGTGAAACCACCATGGACCCGAACACCCGGCGCCTGGTCCAGCTGACCCTGGACGATCTGCAGGGCACCACCGAGATCATGGACATGCTGCTGGCCAAGAAGCGTGCGGGCGATCGCAAGAGCTGGCTGGAAACCAAGGGCAACCTGGCCGAGGTACTGGTTTGATCCGTCTGCTGCTCGCGGCGTGCCTGACGTTGCTCGCCATGCCGAGCCTTGCCGGCAACTGGCCGGAGCTCAAGCTTGTCGACGAGCACCCGGTCGAAGGCATGCGTGGCGCCAACCTGTCGGGCCTGGCCGAGTGCCGTGGCGCCCTGTGGGCCATCTCCGACCGGGACGACGATCGTATCTACCGCCTCGACCAGACGAACCGGGTCATGCGCGCCCAGCCATTGGTGTTCACGCCGCCACCGGCACCGGAGAGCGGTCTGCCCTGGGGCCTGAAGTCGCGTAACTGGGCGGTGTCCTTCCTGCGCGGTGGCGAGCTGGACTTCGAAGGCGTCAGCTGCGACCAGGCTGGCAATTTCTACCTGGTCAGCGAAGCCCATGCGGCGGTGCTGCAGGTGCCGGCCGAGGGCGAGCCGGAGTGGTTGAAGATCGACCAGGCCATGGTCCGCCAGGCGCGCGCCAGCGGCATGCTCCTGCATTTCAATGCGCTGTTCGAGGGCCTGGCGGTCAACCCGGCGGGTGACCGCTTGTGGCTGGCTGCCGAGCGTGAGCGGCGCGGGCTGGTGGCGATCCAGCGCCAGCAGTCGGTATGGACTTGCGGGCGCAGTTGCGTGCTGCTCAGCGAAGCCGGGGTCGAGATGCAGCCACCGCAGATGCCGTCGCCCCAGGCACGGTCGCGGGATTTTTCCGACCTGGCGCTGTACCAGGGCAAGCTGTTCACCCTCGAGCGCAACGCGTTTCGCGTCTGCCGGCGGGATGCCGACAGTGGCAAGGTCGAGCGCTGCTGGTCGTTCGCCGCCGATGCGCTGGTGGACTCGCGCCGCTACGACCAGCCGTTCGGCCTGGCCGAAGCCCTGGTGATCGACGCCAAGGGGGCCTGGATCGGCCTGGACAACAACGGCGGCGACCGTGCCGATGGCGAGACACGCCCGATCGTCTGGCGCTTCGCGGCGCCTGAAGGCGGCTGGAGCGCCAAGCCGTGAGCCAGCCGCCGGGCAAGCGTGCGGGCAAGGTGCTGCTGATCGTCGCCTGGGCGGCGGCGCTGTTCCTTGCCACGCGCTTTTTCGGGCAGTGGGAGGAGCGCCAGCAGAACCCCAACGCCCAGGTGCAGTCTTCGCACGGCGAAGGCTTCATCGAGGTCCGCCTGCTGAGCAATGGCCAGGGCCACTTCGTCGCTGACGGGGTGATCAACGGCCAAAGGGTGCGCTTGCTGCTCGACACCGGCGCAACCGACGTGGCGATCCCCGAGACGCTGGCCCGCGAGCTTGACCTGCAACGTGGCGCACCGGTGATGCTCAGTACCGCCAATGGCCGTACCCAGGGCTACCGGACCCGCCTGGACAGCCTGCAACTGGGCGACATCCACCTGCGCAACGTACGCGCCCTGGTGGTTCCCGGGCTGGACGGCGAGCAGGTGCTGCTGGGCATGAGCGCCCTGAAACAACTTGAATTTACCCAGCGCGGCGGTACCTTGCTGCTGCGCCAGAACCTGAAATGACGAGGCCCGCATGAGCGACTCACTGGAACTCAGTCTCGACGGCGTCGAACGCCGCTCACTGGCTGACTTCACCGAACAGGCCTACCTCAACTACTCCATGTACGTGATCATGGACCGCGCCCTGCCGCACATCGGCGACGGGCTCAAGCCGGTCCAGCGGCGCATCGTCTATGCCATGAGCGAGTTGGGCCTGGATGCCGACGCCAAGCACAAGAAGTCGGCGCGTACCGTCGGCGACGTGCTCGGCAAGTTCCATCCCCACGGCGACTCCGCCTGCTACGAGGCCATGGTGCTGATGGCCCAGCCATTCAGCTACCGCTACACCCTGGTCGACGGCCAGGGCAACTGGGGGGCTCCGGACGATCCCAAGTCGTTCGCCGCCATGCGCTACACCGAGGCGCGCCTGTCCCGCTATTCCGAGGTGCTGCTCAGCGAGCTGGGCCAGGGCACTGTCGACTGGGTCGCCAACTTCGACGGCACCCTGCAGGAGCCGGCGGTACTGCCCGCACGCCTGCCGAACATCCTGCTCAATGGCACCACCGGCATCGCCGTGGGTATGGCCACCGACGTGCCGCCACACAACCTGCGCGAAGTGGCCAGCGCCTGCGTGCGCCTGCTCGACGAGCCCAAGGCCACGGTCGAGCAGCTGTGCGAGCATATCCAGGGGCCGGACTATCCGACCGAGGCCGAGATCGTCACCCCACGTGCCGAGATCCTCAAGCTCTACGAGAGTGGCAGGGGCTCGATCCGCATGCGTGCCGTCTACCGGGTCGAGGATGGCGACATCGTCGTCACGGCGTTGCCGCACCAGGTCTCCGGCGCCAAGGTGCTGGAGCAGATCGCCGCACAGATGCAGGCCAAGAAGCTGCCGATGGTCGCCGACCTGCGTGACGAGTCGGACCATGAGCACCCCTGCCGTATCGTCATCATCCCGCGCTCGAACCGCGTGGATGCCGACGAGTTGATGCAGCACCTGTTCGCCACCACCGACCTGGAGAGCAGCTACCGGGTCAACGTCAACATCATCGGCCTGGACGGTCGCCCGCAGTTGAAGAACCTGCGCACCCTGCTGCAGGAGTGGCTGCAGTACCGCATCGGCACCGTCCGCCGCCGCCTGCAGTTCCGCCTGGACAAGGTGGAAAAGCGCCTGCACCTGCTCGAAGGCTTGCTCACCGCCTTCCTCAACCTGGACGAAGTGATCCACATCATTCGCACCGAGGACCACCCCAAGCAGGCACTGATCGCCCGCTTCGACCTCAGCGAAGTCCAGGCCGACTACATCCTCGAGACGCGCCTGCGCCAGTTGGCTCGCCTGGAAGAGATGAAGATCCGTGGCGAACAGGACGAGCTGCTCAAGGAACAGGCCAAGTTGCTTGCCCTGCTCGGCAGCGAGGCCAAGCTGCGCAAGCTGGTGCGCAGCGAACTGATCAAGGATGCCGAGACCTATGGCGACGAACGGCGCTCGCCGATCGTCGAGCGGGCCGAGGCCAAGGCCCTCTCGGAAAACGAGCTGATGCCGACCGAGCCGGTCACCGTGGTGCTCTCGGAGAAGGGCTGGGTGCGCTGCGCCAAGGGCCACGACATCGATGCCGGCGGCCTGTCGTACAAGGCCGGCGACAGCTTCAAGGGCGCGGCTGCCGGGCGTTCCAACCAGTTTGCGGTGTTCATCGACTCCACCGGGCGCAGCTACTCGGTGGCGGCGCATACCCTGCCGTCGGCCCGTGGCCAGGGCGAGCCGCTGACAGGACGCCTGACGCCACCGCCGGGAGCGAGCTTCGAGTGCGTGCTATTGCCCGATGACGATGCGCTCTATGTGGTAGCCTCCGATGCCGGTTACGGTTTTGTGGTCAAGGGCGAGGACCTGCAGGCCAAGAACAAGGCCGGCAAGGGCCTGCTCAGCCTGCCCAGCGGTGCCAAGGTCATGACCCCACGGCCGGTGGTCGACCGTGAGCAGGACTGGCTGGCGGCCGTCACCACCGAAGGGCGCCTGCTGGTGTTCAAGGTTGGCGACCTGCCGCAGTTGGGCAAGGGCAAGGGCAACAAGATCATCGGCGTGCCGGGCGATCGGGTGGCCAGCCGTGAAGAGTTCGTCACCGACCTGGCCGTGCTCGGCGAGGGCTCGACCCTTGTGTTGCAGGCTGGCAAGCGTACCCTGTCGCTCAAACCGGATGACCTGGAGCACTACAAGGGCGAGCGCGGGCGTCGCGGTAGCAAATTGCCACGTGGCTTCCAGCGGGTGGATGGCATGGCGGTAGAGCGCCCGGTGTGAACCGGCTGTCTGCCTGGAGCGGCATTTTCAGCGTCGTTCCAGGCAGAAATGCTGGAGTCGGACGCATATTTCGCGGATGATAGTGCCCTTGCGGTGCCGGCGTGGCCGTGTGCCCGTAAGAATCTACATGAGTATCACTGCGGTATGCCTGATGGCGACCGCTTGGATGGGATGAATGAAATTTCTGCGCCTTCCATTTGCGCTGTTGATCACTGGCCTGCTGGGCTTGAGCGGATGCAGCATGCATCAGCAGGTGGCCCTGTATCAGCTCGACAGCGGTGATCCTGGCCAGCCTTCGCAGAGTGCGGGCATGGCCGTGGTGCTTGGCCCGGTGTCGCTGGCCGACTACCTGCAACGCGAGACCTTCCTGCAGCGCCAGGCCGATGGCAGCCTGACGTCGGCGACCGACGGTCGCTGGGCGGGTAGCCTGTCGTCGGATATCGACCAACTGCTGGTGCGCCAGCTGGCCTGGCGCCTGGACAGCCAGCGCGTGGTCCTGGCCCCGGCCAGTGCCGGCTTCTCGCCGGACGTGCAGGTGCTGCTGTCGATCACCCGCCTGGACTCGGGCAAGAACCAGCCGGCGATCCTGGATGCCCAGTGGCGCCTGCTGGATCGTCGCGGCCAGGTGCGTGACAACCGCATCGTCCACCTGGAGCAGCCGCACGAGGGCTCCGAGGCGTCCCAGGTCCAGGCCCAGGGGCAATTGCTGCAAAAGCTGGCCGAACAGCTCAGCACTGCGGTCAAGCCGCTGGCCAACCAGCCGGCCCTCGCCGAGGAGACACGCAAGAAGCCAGCAGCGCCCACCCAGGTCAAGAAGGCGCCCGAGAAGCCGAAGATCCCCATGGCTTCGCCTATCCGTACCGATATGGAAGTCTATCGATTCTGATTGCCCAAGCATGAAAAGCCCGCAGCGATGCGGGCTTTTTCATGTCTGCTGGTTCTGAGGATCGGTGTCGGTTGTTGGGGCCGCTTCGCGCCCCATCGCCGGCAAGCCCCACAGGTACTCCGCTGGGCTCAAGGGCCGTGATGAACCTGCGGGAAGCCGGCTTGCCGGCGATGGGCTGCAAAGCAGCCCCAATCCACACGGTAAGGGCTGTGCCCTTGTTCTCGAGGCAAGCCCGTTCCCACAAGCCCGGCCAGCTCAGTGGGAGAGGGCGGGTATCAGGCCCGGCGCTCGTGCATCCGTGCCAGCTGGCGCTCGAGCATCGAAGGATAAGGCTCCATCAGTCGCTCGACACAGCAGGCCCCTTCGGGGCTGGCGATCGGCCGGATGCGTGCCCGCTGGCGAATCAGGGCGTCATCGCTGATCTGGCGTTCCACCAGCAGCAGGTTGCGGCTGTGCTGGGACAGCGCCAGGGCATCCTGGGCCTTCTCGGCCATCAGCAGGTCCACCTGTTCCAGGCCCTGCAGGTCATCGCCCAGGGCCAGGCCCAACTGCAGTTGCAAGGTGATGCCGCTGTCGGCCACCTCGATCTGCAAGGCATGGCCCAGGGCGCGCAGCAGCTCGCCGCAGCAGATGGCGTTGGTCAGGTAGTCCTCGCCACAGTCACGGCTGTGGAACAGCACCAGGGTGCTGCCGTCGTTAAGGGTGTGGGTCTCGCCTTCATACAGCGAGGCGGCCTGCTCCAGGCAGTCGCGGTAGCGCTCCAGCAGCTCGGTCAGGCGCGTGCGCGGCAGGCGGCGCAACTGCTCCTGGGAGCCCAGTTGCACGGCCAGCACAGCACTGTACTGCGGTTCGTCCGACTCGACGACGGCAGGCTTGGCTGCACTGTCTTCGGCATCGATCAGGCCGGCGAAGGCCTCATCGTCCTCGTCGTCCTGCAGCCGTGGCGTGGCCTTGGGGGCCTGGTCGTCGCCGAGCTCGTCGAAATCGTCCTCGTCTTCTTCCTCGGGCTCCGGTGGCGGTGGCGCCAGGCGCGCGTGCAACTGCCTGGCCAGGTCGCCGATCTCGTCCTGGCGATCGATCGCCGGGGTGTAGGGATGCGGGTCGCGCAGCCACACGCGCAGTTGCAGCAGCGGGGTGGAGATGAAGCGCCCCAGGCGCAGGCTCAGGGCCAGCGCCAGGGCCAGCAGGATGGCGGCAAGGATGCCCATGCTCTGCAGGCTGATCGTCATCGGTTGCTGGAACTGGTTCATGTCCAGGCTGATGCGCAACTGCCCGGCGGTGACGTCCTGGAAGGTGATCTTGGTCTGGTACAGGCCTTCGGCCTCGCCCAGCAGGCTGTTCTTCGGCCGTTGGCCGGCCTCGGCGAGGATGCGGTTGTCCACGCTGTAGATCGCCGCATGGGCCACCAGCGGGTTCTTCACCAGGTTGCCCAGTAGCACGTTGAGGCTGAGGATGTCGTTGGACACCAGCAGCTCGGTGGCCGAGGTGGCGGTCTGGATGGTCAGGCTCTGGCCAAGGGCATCGGCCTGGTCGTGCATGGCCTGCCTGAACTGCAGGCCCATCACGCAGGCATAGATCACCAGCGCCAGGGCCACCAGGAAAATGTTGTGGCTGGCGATGCGCAGTGCCAGGGGAATGCGACGCTGGCGCAGGGCACGGAAGATCATCAGGAAGAAATTATCGGGTTTGACTGGCGTGGGCCGGTTCACAGAGCGCGGCTCTTCATGGCGGAAAAGGTGTTGCGCAGTATAGCGAGCCGTGTTTTGTCGGCAAAGTATCGGCGGTGCCCGATGATCACGGAAAATCGGTAGAATGCGCATTTTTCATCGAAGTCGGAGCCCGGTCTTGCGCGAAATCGTCCTGATCAACATCACTGGTGAAGACCGTCCAGGTCTCACCGCGGCCATCACCGGCGTCCTGGTCCAGGGCGGAGTGAACATTCTCGACATCGGCCTGGCGGTGATGCACGGCACCCTGTCCTTCGGCATCCTGGTCGACATTCCGGACAACGAGGTGGCCACCGCCCTGTTGCAGAGCGTGCAGGCCAAGGCCCACGAGCTGAACCTGCAGGCGCGCTACACACCGATCTCCGAGGCCGACTACCAGCACTGGGCCGATAGCCAGGGCGAGGCACGCCATATCGTGACCCTGCTCAGCCGCAAGGTGACCCCCGAGCAACTGCAGCGGGTCAGCGCGGTCATCAGCCAGTACGGCCTGACCATCGAGCGGATCGAGCGGCTGTCTGCGCGCGTGGTGCTGGATGCCCCGCGGGAGAAGGGCAAGGCCAGCATCGAGATTTCCGTGCGTGGCGAGCCGAGCGACGCCCAGGCCCTGCGCGCGGACTTCTTCGCCCTGGCCGAGGAACTGAGCGTCGACATCGCCTTCCAGAAGGATGACCTGTTCCGCCGCAATCGCCGCCTGGCGGTGTTCGACATGGACTCGACCCTGATCGAGGCCGAGGTGATCGACGAACTGGCCAAGGCTGCCGGGGTTGGCGAGCAGGTGTCGGCGATCACCGAGCGGGCCATGCGCGGCGAGCTGGATTTTCGCGCCAGCTTCAAGGAGCGCATGGCGCTGCTCAAGGGCCTGGACGTCGGCGTGCTGGATGAGATCGGTGCTTCCCTGCGCCTGACCGAAGGCGCCGAGCGCCTGTTCGCCGAGCTCAAGCGCCTGGGCTACAAGACAGCGATTCTCTCCGGTGGCTTTTCCTACTTCGCCAAGCAGGTGCAGGCGCGCCTGGGTATCGACTACGTCTTCGCCAATGAACTGGAAGTGGTCGATGGCAAGGTCACCGGCGTTGCCGTCGAGCCGATCGTCGATGCCCAGCGCAAGGCCGAGCTGCTCCAGGAACTGGCGAGCCGGGAGGGCCTGCGACTGGAGCAGACCATCGCCGTGGGCGATGGCGCCAACGACCTGCCGATGTTGTCGCTGGCCGGGCTGGGCGTGGCCTTCCGGGCCAAGCCGCTGGTGCGCCAGTCGGCCAAGCAGGCGATCTCCACCTTGGGGCTGGATGGAGTGCTGTACCTGCTGGGCATCCGTGACCGCGACGCGCGCTGAGGTTACGGGGTAGCGGGCCGCAAGGCAGCCCCGACAGCCCATGAAAAAGGCCCTGCCTGACGCACGCCAGGCAGGGCCTTTTTGTATCAAGCGGCGATCACGCTTGCGCCGGCGCCGCCAACTGCTGCCCCATGCGCACTGCCGAGCCCGCACCCAGGCCCTCGGCCCATTTCACCTGCTCCGGCCCGAACAGCACGATGGCGGTCGAACCCAGCTTGAAACGTCCCAGCTCGGCGCCTTTTTCCAGGTGGATCGGCGTGCGGCTGGCTTCGTCGTAGCGGAAGGTCTTGAGCTCACGCTTCGGCGGGGTGACCAGGCCAGCCCAGACCGTCTCGATCGAGGCGACGATCATCGCGCCGACCAGCACCACGGCCATCGGCCCGCGCTCGGTGTCGAACAGGCACACCACCCGCTCGTTGCGAGCGAACAGCTCCGGTACGTTCTCGGCGGTGGTCTGGTTGACCGAGAACAGCCGCCCCGGCACATAGACCATCTCGCGCAGGGTGCCGGCCAGCGGCATGTGCACGCGGTGGTAGTCCTTGGGCGACAGGTAGATGGTGGCGAACTCGCCGCCCATGAACGGTGCGGCCAGGGCCGGGTCGCCACCGAGCAGCTCCAGGGCGCTGAAGCTGTGGCCCTTGGCCTGGAAGAGGCGGCCGTGCTCGATCGGGCCGAGCTGGCTGACCGCGCCGTCGGCCGGGCAGAGGATGGCGCCCGGGGTCTCGTCCAGCGGCCGCGCGCCTGGCTTGAGGGCGCGGGTGAAGAAGGCGTTGAAGTGCTCGTAGGCCGTCAGGTCCTCGACCAGCGCCTCGGACATGTTCACCTGGTAGCGCTTGGCGAACCAGGCGGTGAAGGCGTTCTTGAACCAGCGTGCGCGGCATTCGGCGATGCAGCCGGCCAGGCGCGACAGCAGATGGTGCGCCAGCAGGTACTGGCTGAGGATGAACAAGCGGGATTTCATTGGGTTTCCTTGGAGTTTCAGACTTCTACAGGCGTATCCGGGTGGTTGCCCCATTCGCCCCAGGAGCCGGCGTAGGCCTTGACCCGTGGGTAGCCCAGGGCCTTGGCCACCAGGTAGGTGAAGCCGGAACGGTGGTGGGTCTGGCAGTGGGTGATCACTTCCTTGTCGGGAGTGATGCCAAGCTGCTGGAGGATGTCGGCCATGTCCTGGCGGATGCGCAGGTGGTCGTTGAGGTCCATGCCGGCGGTCCACTCGAAGTTGACCGCGCCGGGGATGTGTCCACCCTTGGCCGCCAGGACCTTCTCGCCGCGGTACTCGCCGGGGCTGCGGGCGTCCCAGATGGCCAGGTCGGTCGCGCCCAGGCGGCTTTGCAGGTATTCGCGGGTGGCCGTGGGTTCCGGGTGCAGTTGCAGGTGGACCGGGCCGCCGGCGCTGGGTGGCACCTCGGTGGAGAGCTTGTCCGCCGGCCACGCCTGGATACCGCCATTGAGGTAGTGGTAGGCCTTGTGGCCGATGACATCGAGCATCCAGATGAAGCGCCCGGCCCAGCCGCCGCCTTCGTCGTCGTAGACCACATAGACCGCGTCGTCGCGGTGGCCGAGCTCGCCGAACAGCTTCTCCAGGTCGGCGCGCGCCGGCAGCAGGCCGGGGGCTGGCGGCTGGCCCAGCTGGGTGCGCTTGGGATCGACGAAGCGGGCGCCAGGGATATGCCCGCTGCCATAGCGGTTGGCGCAGGTCAAGTCGACCAGGATCAGCTGTGGCGAAGCCAGGCGTGGCAGCAGGTCGGCCGGTTCGATCACCAGAGGCAAGCCGGAAAAGTCAGTCATCCACGGTCTCCAGGGTGGAATAGAGGGGGCGATTGTAGCGCAAGGCTCAGGCGTTGCGGTTGGCAAAGGTGGCCAGGGCGCGCTCCAGGCATTGCGCGGTCTTGCCGAACGCCTGCACGCCGATATCGGCCAGCGGTTTGCCACCCTGGTCGGCGATCACCAGCATCAGCGGCTGGCCATCGACCGCCAGCGAACGCAGCAGCAGGTGCTCGCTGCGCCAGAAGGTGCGCAGCGGCGCTGGCATCAGCGCGCAGAACTGGGCGTGGTTCTCCGGCGTCAGACGTAACTGCGCCGCCTGGCTCATCAGGCGTTGCAACAGTTTGCTCTGGGCCAGCGGCAGCACCAGGGCAGAGGCCTCCTTGGGATGGCCGGCGGCCTGTTGCACGCGCAGGCACTCGTTGGGCTTGTCGAGCATCAACAGCATGACCCGTTGCATGCCGCAGGCCAGCAGGGCGTCGCTGCCTTGGGTGGCGAGGTGAATGGCGTTGCTGAACGGGCTGGGGGTCACCAGCAGTTCGCCGCACAGCCTGCGCCAGCGCTCCAGGTCCTGGCTGGGTGGTGGCGGCGGGGCGAGCATGTCCGGGTGTGGGCGGCGCTGCTGCCATGGCCAGATCAGTGCCTCGGCGGGATGGAATAGCGCGTGCCGGGCATGCTGGCGGGCACTGGCCGCAGCCTGCTGGTGGACTTGCTGCTGCACGTCGTCCAGGGACGTCTGCAGGTACAGGGCGGTCAGCAACTGCCAGCGCAGCAGGTGTGGGTGGTCCCAGCCGACCTGGGCCGCCAGGGCCAGGCCGTTGGCCAGCAGCACGGTGTTGGCCGGCTGGTTGAACCAACGCCGCAGCCCGGGCTCGTCGTCCAGGCGCTGTTGCTGGCTGAGGCGGTCCTGGTCACGGGCGATGTTCAGCACCTGGGCCAGTCGTTCGCGTTCGTCCATCAGCAGGCGGTAGCCCTGGGTCACCCATTCGGGTAGGCGCCAGTGCTCGGCCATGGCCTGGCACAGTTGCATGATGCGCACGCCGAACAACTCGTGCTCGACCTCGGCGGCCTCCTCGTCCTTGTGGATGACCCGCAGCTCCCAGGCGTCGAGCAGCCTGGGATAGGCCAGCGCCAGGGGCCAGAGCGGGGAGAGAAACAGCAGGCTGCCCCAGTGGATCTCTTGCCACAGCCGTGCCAGGCGGCTGGCGAACAAGCCGTTGGCCTGCTGGGTGGCGTGCTGGCTGATCAGCAGGAACTGGCGCAACACCGGTGGGATCTCCTCGCCCGGCACGGCGGGCAGGCGCGCCAGCAACTCGGCGCTGCGCGCCAGGCCCAGGCGGTTGAGGGCGATCTCGAGGCTTTCGGCGGGCTCGGCCAGGCTGGCATTGGCCGGATGGTTGGCCTCGCGCATGACCGACAGCACCAGGGCCGGGCTGTCCTGCATCAGTTCGGCGATATCGCGCAGGGAGCGGCGGCTGTCGTTGATGGCCGACAACACCTGGTCATGGCTCTGCTTCGGCACCGGCAGGCGGATGCCATCGAGCAGCTTTACCCAGGCCTGGAGCGTGCGCGGAGCCTGATTTGGCACCTTGGTTTCGATTGGCATTTTGATATCAGTCCGAACTGGCTTTTCACGTTTAGTGGCTATAGTCTGGCGCAGTTCTGCCGATAAGTAGAAGAGCGTTCCAATGCGCCCGCCCCTGACCCTGACTGCAAGTGCTTTGAACCTATGGCTAAAATTATCGGCATCATCGTCGTAATCGCGAGCGTGCTCGGCGGATACGTGCTTTCCCACGGCAAGATCGCGGCACTGATCCAGCCGTTCGAAGTGCTGATCATCGGTGGTGCCGCCTTCGGTGCGTTTCTTCAGGCCAACCCTGGCCACATGACCCTGCATGTGATGAAGAAGTCGCTGAAGATGTTCGGCACCCGCTTCACCCACACTTTCTACCTGGAGGTGCTGGGCCTGATCTACGAGATCCTCAACAAGAGCCGCCGCGAAGGTATGATGGCCATCGAGGGTGACATCGAAGACCCGGCCGCCAGCCCTATCTTCGCCAAGTACCCGACGGTGCTGGGCGACGAGCGCATGACCGCGTTCGTCTGCGACTACCTGCGCATCATGTCCACCGGCAACATGGCGCCGCACGAGCTCGAGGGCCTGTTCGACATGGAACTGATGAGCCTGAAGGAAGAGCTGGACCACCCTGCGCACGCGGTGAACAGTGTTGCCGACGGCATGCCGGGCTTCGGTATCGTCGCGGCGGTCCTGGGCATCGTGGTGACCATGGCGTCCCTGGGCGATGGCGACCAGACGTCCATCGGCCTGCATGTGGGCGCGGCGCTGGTGGGTACCTTCTTCGGTATTCTCGCCGCCTATGGCTTCTTCGGCCCGCTGTCCAACGCCTTGCGCCACGACGCCAAGGAAGAACTGAACGTCTACGAGGCGATCAAGGCCTCGCTGGTGGCCTCGGCTTCCGGCATGCCGCCGTCGTTGGCCGTGGAGTTCGGCCGCAAGGTGTTGTACCCGGCGCACCGTCCGAGCTTCGCCGAACTGGAACAAGCGGTCCGCGGTCGCTAAGCCATGGAGAACAATCAACCCATCATCGTCAAGCGCGTCAAGCGCTTTGGCGACGGCCACCACGGTGGTTCCTGGAAGATCGCCTTCGCTGACTTCGCCACGGCGATGATGGCATTCTTCCTGGTGCTCTGGTTGCTGTCCACGGCCACGCCCGAGCAGAAGATCGCCATCGCCGGCTACTTCAAGGACCCGATTGGCTTTTCCGAGAGCGGTACCCCCTACATCATCGACCTGGGCGGCTCGCCGAAACTGGCGCCGGAGAAGACCATCAACCCGGAGGCGGAGTCCGAGCCTATGCCCGACACCAGCATCCAGCTGGACAAGGACCGGGTCGAGAGCCTGGCCGAGCAGGTCGAGCAGGAACGCCTCCAGTTGCTGTTGCAGGAACTGCAGAACAAGGTCGAGGAAAATCCCCAGCTGCAGAAGTTCAAGGACCAGATCCTGTTCGAGATCACCCAGGATGGCCTGCGCATCCAAATCATGGACGCCGAGAACCGGCCGATGTTCGACCTGGGCAGTGCGCGCCTGCAGCCGTACTTCGAGGACATCCTGCTGGCCATGGCCGACACCATCAAGGCGGTGCCGAACAAGATCAGCATCAGCGGCCATACCGATGCCAAGCCCTATGCCGGCACTGGCGAGTTCGGCAACTGGGAGCTGTCGGCCAGCCGTGCCAACGCCGCGCGCCGGGCGCTGGTCGCCGGTGGCTATCCAGATGCGCAGGTGGCGCGGGTGGTCGGCTATGCCTCGTCGTCGCTGTTCGACCGCAAGGATCCGTTCAACCCGGTCAACCGGCGTATCGACATCATCGTCCTGACCAAGAAGGCCCAGCGCACCATCGAAGGCGAGCAGGGCACACAGCAAGCGCCGGAGATGCCCGCCGATGGCGCACCGGGTGCCTCGGCTTCGCCGGCGCCGGGCCAGGGCGATGCCGCCCAGGCTCCGATGCAGCCACGCGAGCTACGTCAGAAGCTGAATATCTTCGAGGATGGCGTGCTGAAGATGGATGACGCCCAGGAATAATTCCTGCTGTCAGTGCTGGCCCTTTTGCGGGCAAGCCCGTTCCCACACGGGGCTGCAACCCGCCTCATTCATGATCGACTCGGCCCTTGTGGGAGCGGGCTTGCCCGCGAAAAGGCCAACGCCGATGCCCGGGCTCAGTAGCTGTCCTGCGCCAAGCTGGCAATGATCGAGCGGTAGCTGCTCATCCGCTGCGGCTTGATGCGCCCTTCCTCCAGCGCCTGGAGCAGGGCGCAGCCAGGCTCGCGGTCGTGCTTGCAGTCGCGGAAGCGGCAATGGCCGAGCAGGTCGCGGAACTCGATGAAGCCTGCCTCGATGTCGTCGCGGCTGACATGGCCCAGGCCGAACTCGCGGATGCCGGGCGAGTCGATCAGGTCGCCGCCATTGGGGAAGTGATAGAGGCGGGCAGTGGTCGTGGTGTGGGTGCCCTGGCCGGACCACTCGGAGAGATCGCCCACGCGGGTCTGCGCCTGCGGCAGCAGGCTGTTGACCAGCGATGACTTGCCCACCCCGGACTGGCCGACGAAGACGCTGATATGCCCGTCCAGCGCCTGTTGCAGGCGCTGCATGCCATCGCCCTGGTGGGCCGAAACCTCCAGCAGCGGGTAGCCCAGCTCGCGGTACACCGCCAGCAGGGCCTCGAGCGTCGAGGCATTGCCCTCGTCGATCAGGTCGGCCTTGTTCAGCAGCAGCAGGGGGCGGATGCCCGCATGCTCGGCCGCCACCAGGTAGCGATCGATCAGGTTGGCCTGGGGCTCGGGGACCGGGGCGAAAACGATCACGATCAGATCGACGTTGGCCGCTACCGGCTTGAGCTGGCCATGGTTGTTCGGCCGGCACAGCTCGGCGCTGCGCGGCATCTGCGCGACGATCACGCCGTTGCCCTGGTTGCCGGCACGCCACACCACCCGGTCGCCGGTGACCAGCGCCGGCAGGTTGGCCCGCAGGTGGCAGCGGAACACCTGGCCTGCCGCCTCGCCGTCCTGGGCCTCGACCTCCACCTGCACGCCGAAGTGGGCGATCACCAGGCCCAGTTGCTCAGGCCCCAGGTCGCCACCTTCCAGTTCCTGCAGGGCATGCTGCTCGCGTTTGGCAGCGCGGGCGGCGCGTTCGCCCTGGATCTTTTCGATGCGCCAGTTCTGGCGGCGGTTGAGCTGGCGTTTGGCCATGGAGGTTCCGTGTCGGCGGGGCAGAAGAAAAACGGCAGGCAGTTTAGCACGCCCGGCTGGCGTGCCATTCCGTTACCTTTCCAGCGCGAATGCATCGGCAGCGACCGCTAGGCTAATATGACGGCCTATTCGAGGAGCTCTTTCATGCAGAACCCACAGAACCTGATCTGGATCGATCTGGAAATGACCGGCCTGGATCCGGACAACGACGTCATCATCGAGATGGCCACCATCGTCACCGACAGCGAGCTGAACACCCTGGCCGAGGGCCCGGTAATCGCGATCCATCACAGCGACGAGGTGCTGGCGCGCATGGACGAGTGGAACACCCGCACCCACGGTGCCTCGGGCCTGACCCAGCGCGTGCGCGAAAGCCGCATCGGCATGGCCGAGGCCGAGGCGCAGACCCTGGCGTTCCTCGAACAATGGGTGCCCAAGGGCAAGTCGCCGATCTGCGGCAACAGCATCTGCCAGGACCGGCGTTTCCTGTATCGCCACATGCCGGCGCTCGAAGGCTACTTCCACTATCGTAACCTCGACGTCTCCACCCTCAAGGAACTGGCCGCACGCTGGGCCCCGCAGGTGCGCGACAGCTTCAAGAAGGGCGGTACCCACCTGGCGCTGGACGATATCCGCGAGTCGATCGCCGAGCTGCGTCACTACCGCGAACATTTCATCAAACTCTAAGCTTCAAGCCCCGAGCTGCAAGCTTCAAGTTGAGCAACGGCGCGCTCGAGCGCGCGTATTGCTTTTGGCTTGGCGCTTGCCGCTTGTCGCTTCTTCTGGACCTGCACCATGCTGTTGATGCTTTACCTGATTGCGATTACCGCTGAAGCCATGACCGGAGCCTTGTCGGCAGGCCGGCGAGGCATGGACTGGTTCGGCGTGGTGTTGATCGCCTGCGTCACCGCCCTGGGCGGCGGCTCGGTGCGCGACGTGCTGTTGGGGCACTATCCGCTGACCTGGGTGAAACACCCGGAGTACCTGGTGCTGACCAGTTTCGCGGCCTTGTTGACGATTTTCATCGCACCGCTCATGCGCCATCTGCGCTCGCTGTTTCTGGTGCTCGATGCCCTGGGGCTGGTGGCCTTCACCCTCATCGGCTGCATGACCGCCCTGGAGATGGGGCAGGGCCTGCTGGTGGCTTCGATCAGCGGGGTCATTACCGGGGTGTTTGGCGGCATTCTGCGGGACATCTTCTGCAACGACATCCCCTTGGTATTCCGTCGCGAACTGTATGCCAGCGTGTCCTTCGCCGCGGCCTGGTTCTACCTGGGGTGCGTGCATTTCAAGGTGCCAGCCGAACAGGCCATGCTGCTGACCTTGTTCGGCGGGTTCCTGGTGCGCCTGCTGGCGATTCGCTTCCACTGGGAAATGCCCAAGTTCCACTACAACGATCAGCCGTGAATTTCGAGCTGCAGGCGGATTGGCGTTGGTGCCGAGGGCGTGCCCGGCTTGGTTGAGCGGCGCAAGTCAGCTGGAGGCTTGGCCATGCTGCGCCAGGGCCCAGGCCACGTGCTCGCGCACCAGATCCGAGGGGTGCTCGCGCCGCGCTCGCAAGGCCTCCAGCACCGGTATGGTCGTCGGCGCATTGCCCAGCCCCACCGCCAGGTTGCGTAGCCAGCGCTCGTAGCCTGCTCGGCGCAGCGGCGAACCCTCGGTATTGCTGAGGAAGGTGCTTTCGTCCCAGAGAAACAGCTCCGCCAGCTCGGCGTTGTCCAGACCGTGGCGCGGCTTGAAGTCGTTCTCCTGGGTCGGTCGGGCGAAGCGGTTCCACGGGCAGACGATCTGGCAGTCGTCGCAGCCGAACACCCGGTTGCCGATCAGCGGGCGCAGTTCCACCGGGATCGCTTGCTTGAGCTCGATGGTCAGGTAGGAAATGCAGCGCCGTGCATCGAGCACGTAGGGGCCGACGAAGGCCTTGGTCGGGCAGATGTCCAGGCATGCCTGGCAGCGGCCGCAGTGCTCGCTGGCCTGGGCCTCGTCCACCGGCAGCGGCAGGTCGACGAACAGCTCGGCGAGGAAGAAGTAGCTGCCGGCCTTGCGGTTGAGCAGCAAGGTGTTCTTGCCGATCCAGCCCAGGCCGGCCTGCTGGGCGATGGCCTTCTCCAGCACCGGGGCGCTGTCGACGAAGGCGCGAAAACCGAACGGGCCGATCGCCTGTTGCACGCGCTCGGCCAGGTGCTGCACACGCTTGCGTACCAGCTTGTGGTAGTCGCGGCCCAGGGCATAGCGCGAGACATAGGCCTTCTCGGGCTGGGCGAGCTGTTGCGCCATGCGCGTGTCGCCGGGCAGGTAGTCCATGCGCAGCGACACCACGCGCAAGGTGCCGGGTACCAGTTGCTCGGGGTGGGAGCGCTTGCTGCCATGGGCGGCCATGTAGTCCATCTCGCCCTGGTAGCCGGCCGCCAGCCAGCGTTGCAGGTGCTGTTCATGCTCGCCAAGGTCCACGCCGGCGATACCGACGTGGGCGAAACCGAGTTCCCGGCCCCAATCCTTGATCGATTGGGACAGCGCGGCGAGGTCAGGGGTGTGAGCGGACATGGATGGACAAGGCAATACAGGCTCAGGTGCGTATAATTCTGCCAGACATCGGAGCCTTTGACCCCATGCCCCAGACCAAACACCCTGCCAATGCCCCACAACTGCTCAGCAGCGTGAGCATCGCCAGCCTGCCGCCACGCCGTGCGCACGCCCACAAGGGCGATTTCGGCCATGTGCTCATCGTCGGTGGCGACCTGGGTACCGGCGGCGCGGTGCTGCTCAGCGCCGAGGCCGCGCTGCGCTGCGGGGCCGGCCTGGTGAGCGTGGCCACCCGCCCGGAGCACGTCGCCGCTGGCCTGACCCGCCTGCCCGAGACCATGTGGCTGGGGACGAACTCGGCCAACCAGTTGCAGGGCCTGCTCGAACGGGCTTCGGTGCTGGTGGTCGGCCCGGGCCTGGGCCAGGCCGCCTGGGGCCGCAGCTTGCTGTCGGCGGTGGCCAATGCCCACCTGCCGCAGGTATGGGACGCCGACGCGCTGAACCTGCTGGCTCATACGCCCCTGGCGTTGCCCAGTGGCAGTATCCTCACCCCTCATCCGGGTGAGGCGGCGCGTCTGTTGGGTATTTCCACCGAGGCCGTGCAGGCCGACCGGCCGGGCGCGGCCCGCAAGCTGGCTCGCAAGCATGCCAGCGTCTGCGTGCTCAAGGGGGCCGGTACGCTGGTGGCCGACCCGGCCGGGCAACTGGTGCTGTGCGGGCGCGGCCATCCGGCGATGGCCGGTGCCGGCCTTGGCGACGTGCTCACTGGCGTGCTGGCCGCCCTGCTGGCCCAGGGGCTGGACGCCTGGTCGGCGGCCGGCCTGGGGGTGTGGCTGCACGCCTGTGCCGGCGAGCGCCTGGGGGTGAAAGGAAGAGGGCTGGCAGCCAGCGACCTGGTGCCGGTCATTCGTGAATTGTTGGAGGAGCATTCAGCGTGTCAGGCATAACCCTGTTTCTGGCCGACGAGGCGGCCACCGTCGCCTTCGGCGCTCGTCTGGCCCAGCTGACGGGCGGTCATGGCGTGATCTTTCTCGAGGGTGACCTGGGTGCCGGCAAGACCACGCTGTCGCGTGGGTTGATCCGCGGCCTGGGCCATACGGGCCCGGTCAAGAGCCCCACGTTCACCGTGGTCGAGCCCTACGAGATCGGCGAGGTGCGCGCCTTCCATTTCGACCTGTACCGCCTGGTCGACCCTGAGGAACTGGAGTTCATGGGGATCCGCGACTACTTCGAGGGCGACCCGCTGTGCCTGTTCGAATGGCCGCAAAAGGGTGCGGGCGTTTTGCCAAAGCCCGACCTGACCATTACCATAAGCCCGCAGGCGGGCGGGCGCTCGCTGATCCTGTCACCGCAGGGGGCTCGCGGTGAGTCCTGGTGCGCCGCTCTGGCCGTAGAATTCAAACAGTAAATGGGGTTAGGTATGCGCATACGCGCACTGGTCGCCGTCGTTGGGCTGCTGCTGACAGCGGTGACCGTTGACGCTCTGGCCGTCACGCAAGTCAAGAGCATGCGCCTATGGCGCGCACCGGATAACACGCGGCTGGTCTTCGACCTGTCCGGTCCCGTGCAGCACAGCGTCTTCACCCTGACCGCGCCAGACCGCCTGGTCATCGACATCAATGGGGCGACCCTGGGCGGGCCGCTGAACGTCTCCACCTCCAACACGCCGATCAGCAACGTGCGTTCGGCCCAGCGCACGCCCACCGACCTGCGCGTGGTGGTCGACCTCAAGCAGGCGGTCACTCCCAAGAGCTTCACCCTGACCCCCAACGCCCAGTACGGTAATCGCCTGGTGGTCGACCTGTACGACCGAGAAGCCGACGCCATCGCCGCCAGTGCGCCGACGCCACCGCCGGCGCGTACGCCTGCCACCACCCCGGCGGTGCCGGTGACCCCCGCGCAGCCGGCGATCAAGTTGCCGCCGGTGTCCAGCGGCAAGCGCGATATCGTCATCGCCATCGACGCTGGCCACGGCGGCGAGGACCCGGGCGCCTCGGGCTCGCGTGGCCAGCATGAAAAAGACATCGTGCTGCAGATCGCCAAGGAACTGCAGCGCCAGATCAACACCGAGAAGGGCTACCGCGCCGAGCTGATCCGCACGGGCGACTACTTCATCCCGCTGCGCAAGCGCACCGAGATCGCCCGCAAGAAGGGCGCCGACCTGTTCATCTCGGTCCACGCCGATGCCGCGCCGTCCAAGGCCGCCTTCGGTGCTTCGGTATTCGCCCTGTCCGACCGTGGCGCCACGTCCGAGACCGCGCGCTGGCTGGCCGACACGGAGAACCGTTCCGACCTGATCGGCGGGGCTGGCAACGTCAGCCTGGACGACAAGGACCGCATGCTGGCCGGAGTACTGCTGGACCTGTCGATGACCGCTACCCTCAGCTCCAGCCTCGATGTCGGCCAGAAGGTGCTGGGCAACATGGGCCGTATCACTCCGCTGCACAAGCGGCGTGTGGAGCAGGCTGGCTTCATGGTGCTGAAGTCGCCGGACATCCCATCGATCCTTGTGGAAACCGGGTTCATCTCCAACGCCAACGAGGCCGCCAAGCTGGCCACCCGGAGCCACCAGCAGGCCCTGGCGCGTTCGATCCATACCGGCGTGCGCCAGTACTTCCAGCAGAACCCGCCGCCGGGCACCTACATCGCCTGGCTGCGTGACAGCGGCAAGATCGCCCAGGGGCCCCGCGAGCATACGGTACGCCCGGGCGAGACCCTGGCCATGATCGCCGTGCGCTACCAGGTCAGCGTGGCCAGCCTGCGCAGCGCCAACAGCCTCAAGAGCGATGAGCTGAAGGTCGGCCAGCACCTCGATATCCCCAGCACCACCCTGGCGTCCCAGCGATGAGTGGTGGTTCTCGTATCCAGTTGCTCAGCCCTCGGCTGGCCAACCAGATCGCCGCCGGCGAGGTGGTCGAGCGCCCGGCATCGGTGGCCAAGGAACTGCTGGAAAACAGCCTGGACTCCGGCGCCCGGCGTATCGACATCGATGTCGAGCAGGGCGGGGTCAAGCTGCTGCGCGTGCGTGACGACGGTGGTGGCATCGCCCCCGACGATCTGCCTTTGGCCCTGGCCCGCCATGCCACCAGCAAGATCCGCGAGCTGGAGGACCTCGAAGGGGTGCTCAGCCTGGGGTTCCGTGGCGAAGCGCTGGCCTCGATCAGTTCGGTGGCGCGCCTGACCCTGACCTCGCGCACGGCCAGTGCCGGCGAGGCCTGGCAGGTGGAGACCGAAGGCCGTGACATGACGCCGCGGGTGCAGCCGGCCGCGCACCCGGTCGGCACCTCGGTGGAGGTGCGCGACCTGTTCTTCAATACCCCGGCCCGGCGCAAGTTCCTCAAGTCGGAGAAGACCGAGTTCGACCACCTGCAGGAAGTCATCCGGCGTCTGGCCCTGGCGCGTTTCGACGTCGGCTTCCACCTGCGGCACAACGGCAAGAGCGTCCTCAGCCTGCACGAGGCGCCCGACGAGATCGCCCGG
This sequence comes from Pseudomonas sp. I2, assembly GCF_040984075.1. Classification (NCBI taxonomy): domain Bacteria; kingdom Pseudomonadati; phylum Pseudomonadota; class Gammaproteobacteria; order Pseudomonadales; family Pseudomonadaceae; genus Pseudomonas; species Pseudomonas sp. I2. The sequence goes on along the minus strand of NZ_JBCGFQ010000033.1, from coordinate 35,703 downwards.
GCCAGGCGGGTCGGTGCCATCTGCGGGCCGGGCTTCCTCGAGCAGGCGTTGCCGATCGATGTCGAGCGCAACGGCCTGCGCCTGTGGGGCTGGGTCGGTTTGCCGACCTTCTCGCGCAGCCAGGCAGACCTGCAGTACTTCTTCGTCAATGGCCGCGCGGTGCGCGACAAGCTGGTGGCCCACGCCGTGCGCCAGGCATACCGCGACGTGCTGTTCAACGGCCGGCACCCGACCTTCGTGCTGTTCCTCGAGCTGGAGCCGAACGGGGTCGACGTCAACGTGCACCCGACCAAGCACGAAGTGCGCTTTCGCGAAGGGCGCATGGTCCACGACTTCCTCTACGGCACCCTGCACCGAGCCCTGGCGGACGTGCGTCCGGAGGACCAGGTGGCCGCGCCGGCGGCGGTGAGCGAGATCGTTCGCCCCACGGGCCAGCAGGCGGGCGAGTTCGGCCCCCAGGGCGAGATGCGACTGGCCTCGCCGGTGCTCGAGCAGCCCCAAGCCGAGCCACGCCAGGCGTTTTCCGGTGGTAGTGGGGCGGGCTATCAGTACAGCTACAGCCCGCGCCCCGCGCAGCCCGTGCCGGCCGCCGAGGCCCAGGCGGTCTACCGCGAGTTCTTCGCCCCGCTGGAGAGCGGCGTGGCCAGCCCCGTGGCGCTGCCGGAAAGCCAGGGCGACATACCGCCGCTGGGCTATGCGCTGGCCCAGCTCAAGGGCATCTATATCCTGGCCGAGAACGCCATCGGCCTGGTGCTGGTGGACATGCACGCGGCCCATGAGCGGATCATGTACGAACGGCTCAAGGTGGCCATGGCCAGCGAGGGCCTGAGCGGCCAGCCGCTGCTGGTGCCCGAGTCGCTGGCGCTCAGCCAGCGCGAGGCGGACTGTGCCGAGGAGCATGCGCAGTGGTTCCAGCGCCTGGGCTTCGAGCTCCAGCGCCTGGGCCCGGAAACCCTGGCGATTCGCCAGATCCCGGCGTTGCTCAAGCAGGCCGAGGCCAATCGCCTGGTCCAGGACGTGCTCGGCGACCTGATGGAGTACGGCACCAGCGATCGCATCCAGGCGCACCTGAACGAACTGCTCGGTACCATGGCCTGCCACGGCGCCGTGCGCGCCAATCGTCGCCTGGCCATCCCCGAGATGAACGCGCTGCTGCGCGACATGGAGAACACCGAGCGCAGCGGCCAATGCAACCATGGCCGGCCGACCTGGACCCAGCTTGGCCTGGACGACCTGGACAAACTCTTCCTGCGCGGTCGATGAGATGAGCGGCAAGCCCCCAGCGATATTCCTCATGGGCCCGACGGCGGCCGGCAAGACCGACCTGGCCATCGAGCTGACCAAGGTGCTGCCCTGCGAGCTGATCAGCGTCGACTCGGCGCTGGTCTACCGTGGCATGGACATCGGTACCGCCAAGCCGTCGAAGGAAGTACTGGCCGCCCACCCGCACCGGTTGATCGATATCCTCGACCCGGCCGAGAGCTATTCGGCCGCGCAATTCTGCACCGATGCCCTGCAGGCCATGGCCGAGATCACCGCGCGGGGCAGGGTCCCGCTGCTGGTCGGCGGCACCATGCTGTACTACAAGGCCCTGGTCGACGGCCTGGCGGATATGCCGGCGGCCGATGCCGCGGTACGCGCCGAGCTGGAGGCCCAAGCCCGGGAGCTGGGCCTGGCCGAGCTGCATCGGCAATTGGCCGAGGTCGATCCGGAGTCGGCGGCGCGTATCCACCCCAACGACCCGCAGCGGCTGATCCGTGCCCTGGAAGTCTACCGGGTCAGTGGGCAGAGCATGACCGCGCATCGGCGGCGTCAATTCGCGGAAAGTCGCGAGGCAGACGCAGGCGCGGGCGGGCATTTGCCCTATACTGTCGCCAGCCTGGCCATCGCGCCTACAGATCGTCACATTTTGCATCAGCGAATTGCGTTACGATTTTCGCAGATGCTGGAACAGGGTTTCGTCGACGAGGTCCGAAAGCTGCGAGCCAGAAGTGACTTGCACGCCGGGCTGCCGTCTATACGGGCAGTGGGGTATCGGCAGGTCTGGGATCATCTGGACGGCAAGCTGACGGCCGAAGAGATGCGCGAACGGGGTATCATTGCCACGCGCCAGCTGGCCAAGCGGCAATTCACCTGGTTGCGCGGCTGGTCCGGCGTGCATTGGCTGGATAGCCTGGCCTGCGACAATCTGTCCCGCACCTTGAAATACCTGGGGACCGTCTCCATATTGAGCTGAGTCCCTGCAAATGCCGTCTATTCTTGCGAAAGGGCGGCCGGAATTATCGAATTTTCTTGTTTTTCTACTATTGATCCTTACAGGAGTGCGGCATATGTCAAAAGGGCATTCGCTACAAGACCCTTACTTGAACACCTTGAGAAAAGAAAAGGTCCCGGTTTCGATCTACCTGGTCAACGGGATCAAGCTGCAGGGCTCGATCGAATCCTTCGACCAGTTCGTGGTGCTGCTGAAGAACACTGTCAGCCAGATGGTCTACAAGCACGCCATCTCGACCGTGGTACCTGCCCGTCCGGTTCGCCTGCCAAGCCCGTCCGATTCCGACCACGGCGACGCCGAGCCAGGCAACGCCTGATAGGAGCCTGCATTGTTCTTTGAGCGCCACGGTGGTGGTGAACGGGCCCTTCTCGTTCACTTGGAAGGTCAGAACCCTGAGGCGCGCGAAGATCCGCAGGAGTTTCGGGAACTGGCACTGTCGGCCGGAGCGGACATCGTTTCGCTGGCGACAGTGGCACGGCACCAACCTACAGCGAAATACCTGATTGGCAGCGGCAAGGTCGAGGAACTGCGCGACCTGGTCCACGCCGAGCAGGTAGACCTGGTGATTTTCAATCACACCCTCACGCCCAGCCAGGAGCGCAACCTCGAACGTGTCTTCGAGTGTCGCGTGCTCGACCGTACCGGGCTGATCCTCGACATCTTCGCCCAGCGGGCGCGTACCCATGAAGGCAAGCTGCAGGTCGAACTGGCCCAGCTCGAACACATGAGCACGCGGCTGGTGCGCGGCTGGACCCACCTGGAGCGGCAGAAGGGCGGTATCGGCCTGCGCGGTCCGGGCGAGACCCAGCTGGAAACCGACCGTCGCCTGCTGCGGGTGCGCCTGCGGCAGATCAAGGCACGTCTGGAGAAGGTGCGCAGCCAGCGCGAGCAGGCCAGGCGCGGGCGCCGGCGCGCGGACATCCCGTCGGTCTCGCTGGTGGGCTACACCAACGCCGGCAAGTCCACGCTGTTCAATGCCCTGACCGCTTCGCAGGTGTATGCCGCCGACCAGCTCTTCGCCACCCTCGACCCGACCCTGCGCCGGCTCGAGCTGGACGACCTGGGGCCGATCGTGCTGGCCGATACCGTGGGCTTCATCCGCCACCTGCCGCACAAGCTGGTCGAGGCATTTCGGGCTACGCTCGAGGAATCGAGCAACGCCGACCTGCTGCTGCACGTGATCGACGCCCATGAGCCCGAGCGCATGGAGCAGATCGAGCAGGTACTGGCGGTATTGGGCGAGATCGGTGCCGAAGGCTTGCCGATCCTCGAGGTCTATAACAAACTCGACCTGCTCGAAGATGTCGAGCCGCAGATCCAGCGCGATGCCGACGGCAAGCCGCAGCGGGTCTGGGTATCGGCACGTGATGGACGTGGCCTGGAATTGATCGGCCAGGCGATTGCCGAGTTGCTGGGGGATGATCTGTTTGTCGGAACCCTGCGCCTGGAGCAGCGATTTGCCCGCTTGCGCGCGCAATTCTTCGCTCTCGGCGCGGTGCAAGGCGAGGTGCATGATGAACACGGCAGCAGCCTGCTGAGCGTGCGACTGCCCCGGGTCGAACTCAATCGGCTGGTCAGCCGCGAGGGTATGGAGCCGCAGGTGTTCATCGAGCAACACACTTTGCAATAAATGCCCGTCGAGGTCGCCGGGCAGCCGTGACAGGCATTCTGTAGCATTGGACGGCGCGCCGTGGGCGCGTCTTTGCTTTATCAGATGGAGAGCGCTATGGCTTGGAACGAGCCGGGTGGCAACTCGAACAATCAGGATCCCTGGGGCGGCCGCCGTGGCGGTGGTGGTGGCGACAAGAAAGGTCCACCGGATCTCGACGAGGCCTTCCGCAAGCTGCAGGACAGCCTGAACGGCATGTTCGGCAGCGGCAAGAAACGCGGTGGTGGTGACAGGAACATCGGCAAGGGTGGCGGCTTCGGCTTGCTGGGCATTGGCCTGGCGGTGCTGGCTGCGATCTGGCTGTACAACGCCGTGTACGTGGTGGACGAGCAGGAGCAGGCCGTGGTGCTGCGCTTCGGCAAGTACTACGAGACGGTTGGCCCGGGCCTGAACATCTACTTCCCGCCGATCGATCGCAAGTACCTGGAGAACGTGACCCGCGAGCGGGCCTACACCAAGCAGGGGCAGATGCTCACCGAGGACGAGAACATCGTCGAGGTGCCGCTGACCGTGCAGTACAAGATCACCAACCTGCAGGACTTCGTGCTCAACGTCGACCAGCCGGAGGTCAGCCTGCAGCATGCGACCGACAGCGCCCTGCGCCACGTGGTGGGCTCCACCTCCATGGACCAGGTGCTGACCGAGGGTCGTGAGCAGATGGCCGTGGACATCCGCGAGCGCCTGCAGCGCTTCCTCGACAACTACCGCACCGGTATCACCGTCACCCAGGTCAACGTACAGAGCGCGGCAGCCCCGCGTGAGGTGCAGGAAGCCTTCGACGACGTGATCCGTGCCCGTGAGGACGAGCAGCGTGCGCGCAACCAGGCCGAGTCCTATGCCAACGGCGTGGTGCCGGAAGCCCGAGGCCAGGCCCAGCGCATCATCGAGGATGCCAACGGCTACCGCGACGAAGTGATCGCCCGCGCCAAGGGTGAGGCCGACCGCTTCACCAAGCTGGTCGCCGAGTACCGCAAGGCGCCCGACGTCACCCGTCAGCGTCTGTACCTGGAGACCATGCAGGAGGTCTACAGCAATTCGAGCAAGGTCCTGGTGGCGACCAAGGATGGGCAGAACAACCTGCTCTACCTGCCGCTGGACAAGATGGTCGAGGGCAGCCGCAGCAGCTCTGCCGCGTCGGGTGGCAGCGTACCGGCGTCGGTCAACGATGCGGCCGTGCGCGCAGCGCAGGACATGCAACAGCAACAACAGTCGCTGCGTTCTAGGGAGAGCCGCTGATGAGCAATAAATCGCTGATCGTCCTGATCGCCGCCGTGGTGCTGGCGATCGTGGCCTGGAACAGCTTCTACATCGTGGCCCAGACCGAACGTGCGGTATTGCTGCAGTTCGGCCGTGTGGTCCAGGCGGATGTCCAGCCGGGCCTGCATGTGAAGATTCCATACGTCAACCAGGTGCGCAAGTTCGACGCCCGCCTGATGACCCTGGATGCCCCGACCCAGCGCTTCCTGACCCTGGAGAAGAAAGCGGTGATGGTCGATGCCTACGCCAAGTGGCGCGTCCAGGACGCCGAGCGCTTCTATACCGCGACCTCGGGCCTCAAGCAGATCGCCGACGAGCGTCTGTCCCGTCGTCTGGAAAGCGGCCTGCGTGACCAGTTCGGTAAGCGTACCCTGCACGAGGTGGTCTCCGGTGAGCGTGACGCGCTGATGGCCGACATCACCGCTTCGCTGAACCGCATGGCCAGCAAGGAGCTGGGCATCGAGGTCATCGACGTGCGCGTCAAGGCCATCGACCTGCCGAAGGAAGTCAACCGCAGCGTGTTCGACCGGATGAGCACCGAGCGTGAACGGGAAGCCCGCGAGCACCGCGCCAAGGGTAACGAGTTGGCCGAAGGTATTCGCGCCGATGCCGACCGTCAGCGCCGGGTGCTGCTGGCCGAGGCCTATCGCGAGGCCGAGGAGACCCGTGGTGACGGCGACGCCCAGGCGGCCGCCATCTATGCCAAGGCCTACACCCAGGACGCCGAGTTCTATGCGTTCTACCGTAGCCTGCAGGCGTACCGCGAGAGCTTCGCCAGCAAGAGCGATGTACTGGTCCTGGATCCGAAGAACGAGTTCTTCCGCTTCCTGGACAAGAGCAAACCCTGATGCTCTGATTCGGGAGCGCCCCGCCTGGCAGCTAAAACACCAGTCGGGGTGCATCCTGAATGAAAAGGGGTGTATGATGAGGCAGCCGGGAAATTTCCCGGCTTTTTTGCGTCTGCAAGGTTGATTGGCAAACGGCCAGTTGACGGTTGGGTCAGGTCGCAAGGCAATTCGAGGGTATTGGGTACGGTGGTAGCGCTGGGATCGGTGCTGCCCGCTGCTGTGCGCCAATGCCTGCTTCACTGACGGCTCGCCTGCAGGCAAGCCGCCCGGACCAGAGGGGAAATGGCGTAATGGCAACGGTAGACCGCTGGCTGCTGCCAGATGGCATCGAGGAAGTACTGCCACCTGAGGCTGCGCGCATCGAGATCGCGCGCCGCCAGGTGTTGGACCTGTTCCAGAGTTGGGGTTACGAACTGGTCGTCACCCCGCATATCGAGTACCTGGAATCGCTGCTCACCGGTGCCGGCCAGGACCTGGACCTGCGGACCTTCAAGGTGGTCGACCCGCAGTCCGGTCGCCTGATGGGCTTTCGTGCCGACTTCACCCCCCAGGTGGCGCGCATCGATGCCCACACCCTGCGCCGCGAAGGCCCGAGCCGCCTGTGCTATGCCGGTAGCGTCCTGCATGCCCAGCCGCGTGCCCTGTCCACCTCGCGCAGCCCGATCCAGCTGGGTGCCGAGCTGTACGGCGATGCCAGCCCCACCAGCGACGTCGAAGTGATCAGCCTGATGCTGGCCATGCTGCAACTGGCCGATGTGCCGGACGTGCACATGGACCTGGGCCACGTCGGTATCTACCGCGGCCTGGCCCGTGCCGCCGGCCTCTCCGGTGCGGTCGAGCAGCAGCTGTTCGACGCCCTGCAGCGCAAGGCCAGCGACGAAGTGCATGCATTGACCGCTGACCTACCGGCGGACCTGGGCAACATGCTGCGCGCGCTGAGCGAACTGTGCGGCGGCCGTGAAGTGCTGGCCGAGGCCCGCGTGCGCCTGGGCCGGGCACCGGCCAGCGTGCTAGCGGCCCTGGACGACCTGCTGGCGATCGCCGATCGCCTGGCCACGCGCTACCCGGACCTGCCGTTGTACTTCGACCTGGGCGAGCTGCGCGGCTACCACTACCACACCGGCGTGGTGTTCGCCGTGTTCGTCCCAGGCGTCGGCCAGTCGATCGCCCAGGGTGGGCGCTATGACGACATCGGTGCCGACTTCGGCCGGGCGCGCCCGGCCACTGGTTTCTCCACGGATTTGAAGACCCTGGTCACACTGGGGCGAGCGGAGGTCGTGCTGCCCTCTGGCGGGATCTGGATGCCCGACAGCGGCGACACGGCCCTCTGGCAGATGGTCTGCCAGTTGCGCAACGAGGGCCAGCGTGTGGTCCAGGCCCTGCCTGGCCAGCCGCTGAGTGCTGCCTTCGAGGCGGATTGTGATCGTCAATTGATTCAGCAGGACGGGCGCTGGCAGGTACTGCCGCTGACCCATTGAGATTCTTCGCCGGCAGCAGGCCGGCAACCAAGTTTGCGTGAATGAGGACAAGTGTTATGGGTAAGAATGTCGTCGTCCTGGGCACCCAGTGGGGTGATGAGGGCAAAGGCAAGATCGTCGATCTGCTGACCGAACATGCTGCCGCCGTCGTGCGTTACCAGGGCGGCCACAACGCAGGTCACACCCTGGTGATCAATGGTGAGAAGACCGTGCTGCACCTGATCCCCTCCGGCATCCTGCGTGAAGGCGTGCAGTGCCTGATCGGCAACGGCGTGGTCGTTGCCCCGGATGCCCTGATGCGTGAAATCACCAAGCTGGAAGAGAAGGGCGTACCGGTGCGCGAGCGCCTGCGTATCAGCCCGGCTGCCCCGTTGATCCTGTCCTACCACGTGGCCCTCGACCAGGCCCGCGAGAAGGCCCGTGGCGAAGCCAAGATCGGCACCACCGGCCGTGGCATCGGCCCAGCCTACGAAGACAAGGTGGCCCGTCGTGGCCTGCGCGTGGGCGACCTGTTCCACCGCGAGCGTTTTGCCGCCAAGCTCGGCGAGCTGCTGGATTACCACAACTTCCAGCTGGTGAACTACTACAAGGAACCGGCCATCGACTTCCAGCAGACCCTGGACGAGTGCATGGCCTACGCCGAGCAGCTCAAGCCGCTGATGCTCGACGTCACCGCCGAGCTGCACAACCTGCGTCGTGCCGGCAAGGACATCATGTTCGAAGGCGCCCAGGGCTCGCTGCTGGATATCGACCACGGCACCTACCCGTATGTCACCAGCTCCAACACCACCGCCGGCGGTATCTCCACCGGCTCCGGCGTTGGCCCGATGTACCTGGACTACATCCTCGGCATCACCAAGGCCTACACCACTCGTGTGGGTTCGGGCCCGTTCCCGACCGAACTGTTCGACGAGACCGGTGCCACCCTGGCCAAGCGCGGCCATGAGTTCGGTTCCACCACCGGCCGTGCCCGTCGCTGCGGCTGGTTCGATGCCGTCATCCTACGCCGTGCCATCGACGTCAACAGCATCTCCGGCCTGTGCCTGACCAAGCTGGACGTCCTGGACGGCCTGGAAACCATCAGCATCTGCGTGGGCTACGAGGATGAAAACGGTGCGGTCATCGACGCCCCGACCGACGCCGACAGCTACATCGGCCTGAAGCCGGTGTACGAAGAGATGCCAGGCTGGAGCGAGTCGACCGTGGGCGCCAAGACCCTGGAAGAACTGCCCGCTAACGCTCGCGCCTACATCAAGCGCATCGAAGAGCTGGTCGGCGCGCCGATCGACATCATCTCCACCGGCCCGGACCGCAACGAGACCATCGTCCTGCGTCACCCGTTTGCCTGATCCGCTGCCTCGCAAGCTGATCGAACGCCGCGTTCCCGCAAGGGGCGCGGCGTTTTTCATAGCCCCCGAAAGTCTTGCTACGCAAAAAAGCCGACCCTGACAAACACAGTCAGTACATTTGGCGTTTATGCCTGCTGCCTGCGGCACAACCCTTGCTGTAAGAAATGTCTGTAGTTGCCATCAAAATAGTGGCGCCAGAAACACGAGGGTTACAACGTGTCTGCCATCCTTTCACTGTTACGAAGCCGCCTCCTGCGGCCTGTGTTTGTTGCGCTCGGTATCGCTCTTCTGGTGCAGGTGCTGGTTGCCGTTGCACTGACCCGGAGCACGGTCACGGCCCTGGAAGCCGACCTGGGGGAGCGTCTGGGCAACGACAGCCGCAAGCTCGCCACGGAGCTGGAGCAGGCTGGCCAGGACGTGCGTTCGGGCCTCGACAGCCTTTCCGCCAGCACCCGCCAGCGCCTGAGCGCCGGGTTGTCGTCGCGCCTGGAGAGCGAGCAGCAGCAACTGCGCGCCACCCTGGAGAAGAACCTGAAGGACTCGGCCAACGACATGGCCGAATTGCTCGCCTCGGTCGCACCCCGGGCCATCTGGGACAATGACGTGCCGATGCTCTCGGACTTCGCCCGTCGTGCCCAGCGCAATCCCAACGTACTGTTCGTCATTTACGACGACGCCCAGGGCCAGCACCTGACGCGCTACCTCAACCGGCAGAACCCGATCAACCAGGCGCTGATCGAGAAGGGCCAGGGCGAGCGGGCATTGGACAAGGTGCTGGATGCCGCGCGCAAGGATCCATCCGTCTATTACGTCGAGGCCTCGATCAACCCCAATGGTGCCGAGATCGGCAAGGTGCTGATGGGGGTGTCCACCGCCGGTGTCGAGCAGGAACTCAAGGCCCTGGACCAGCGTTTCACCGCCTTGATCGCCAGCGGCGAGCAATTGGTGGGCGACAGCCTGGTAGCGGCGGCTGCCGATAGCGGCAAGGCCTTGCGCGCACGCCTGGAGACCGCACAGAACAGCGCCACGGCCATGCAGGCCAACACCGCGCAGGCCGTCCGCGATGCCGCCGCCGAACTGCGCTGGCGCATCGGCCTGGGGTTGGTGCTGGTGGGCCTGGGTGTGCTGCTGGTGGTGGCGGTGGTCCTGGGGCGGCGAGTGGTCAGCAAGCTGCGCCTGCTGATCGCGGCCCTCGATGACCTGGCCGCTGGCGATGGAGACCTGACCCGGCGCGTGCCCCTCGACAGCCGTGACGAGATCGGCGACATGGCCTCGGCGGTCAACCGTTTCGTCGACAAGCTGCAGCCCATCGTCCGTGAGGCCGGTGAGGTGGCCCAGCGCACCGGCGTGGAAATCGGTGCCATGGCCCAGCGCAATGCCGGTGCCGATGCCGCCGCCGCGTTGCAGCGTGACGAGGTCGCGGCCAGCCTGCGCGATCTGTCGAGCATGGCTGACGAGGCCCAGGCCGAGAGCCAGGCCATGCAGGCCGCGTTGCAGCAGGTGGTCGACATCCGCCAGGCCACCGATGACAACAGCCGCGCCTCGACCCAGTTGGCAGGGTTGATCGAGAACCTCGCCGGGCAGGTAGAGACCGGCTCCGAGGTGATCGAGCGGCTGGCCAGGCAGAGCGAGCAGATCGAGGTGGTGCTGACGGTGATCCACGGTATTGCCGAGCAGACCAACCTGCTGGCGCTCAATGCGGCCATCGAGGCGGCCCGGGCTGGCGAGACCGGTCGTGGTTTCGCCGTGGTGGCCGACGAGGTGCGGGCCCTGGCGAGCAAGACACAAAGCTCCACCGGGGATATCCAGGCGCATATCGCTGCGCTGCAGCAAGGGGCGAAGGAGGCTGTGGCGACCATCAGCCAGGCGGGGCGCCAGGCCAGCGAGGGCTTGCTGGTACTGCGCGAGAACGAGCGTCGCCAGCAATCGGTGCAGGCCGCGGTGGAGCAGGTGCATGCGGCCATCGGCCTGGCCACCCGGGCCGCCGAGCAGCAGGCCCATGGCGCCCAGGCGGTGCGCGGGCGGGTGGAGAATATCCATGCCCAGGCCGAACGCTCGGCCGAGGTGGTGATGCAGACGACGGCCAGCAGCAAGGTACTGGATGACCTGGCGGCACAGTTACGGGCCAGCCTGGGGCAGTTCCGCGCCTGAGGACCGAAGGCGGGGCTGCAAAGCAGCCCCAATATCGCTCGACCGAAAACCGCATCATCCATGATCGGCTCGGCCCCCGTGGGAACGGGCTTGTCCGCGAAGAGGCCTACGCCTTGTTCAGGTACATCCGTGTGGTCAGCAGGTATACCGGCAGTCCCGACACCACGATCAACAGCGCCGCATAGGGCGCTGCCGCGGCGAACTCGACATTGGCCGTATGCGCCCACACTTCGGTGGCCAGGGTCGTCATGCCCGTGGGGCTGAGCAGCAGGGTGGCGGTCAGCTCCTTCATGGCATCGAGGAACACCAGGGCGAAGGCGGCGGCCAGGGCCGGGAAGATGATCGGCAAGGTCACCCGGCAGAAGGCACCAAAGCTGCTGGCACCGAGGGTGCGCGCGGCTTCCTCCAGCGTCGGCGAGGCCTTGTTCAGCGCCGTGCGCACCGGCGCCTGGGCCAATGGCAGGAACAACAGGGCATAGGCCAGCAGCAACAGCGCGGTGGTCTGGTACAGCACCGGCACATAGTGCAGGGCGAAGAACACCAGGGTCAGGGCGATCACCAGGCCCGGCAGGGCATGCAGCAGGTACGGCAGGCGCTCGGCCCAGAGTGCCAGTCGCCCCTTGTAGCGCACCACCAGGAAGCTGACCGGCAGCGCCAGCAGCACGCAGAAGCCTGCGCCACCGAGGGATACCGACAGCGACGTGAGCAGCGCCTTGCCGATTTCCGCGACCGGGAAGGCGGCCGAGGAACCGACGCTCAGCCAGTAGCCGAGCATGGCCAGGGGGATGCCGCTACCCAGCACCGCCAAGCCCAGGCAGAACGCCTGCGCCAATGGCATCCAGCCCCGCAGGCGCAGCGGTTGGGCACGGCGCGCCACGCCCTGGCCAATGCGCACGTGGCGGGCCTTGCCGCGTACCCGCAGCTCCAGCCAGAGCATCGCCAGGCACAGCGCCAGCAGCACCGCCGAGAGCATGGCGGCGTTGGCGTTGCTGAATTCCAGCTCGAACTGCTGGTAGATCGCCGTGGTGAAGGTCTGCAGGCCGAGGATCGACAGGGCGCCGAACTCCACCAGCATGTGCAGGGCGATCAGCAGTGCGCCGCCGAGGATCGAGGGCCACAGCAGCGGCAGGGTGACCTTGAGGAAGACGCCCCAGCGCCCGCAGCCCAGGGTGCGCGCCGACTCCTCCAGGGAAGTGTCGAGGTTGCGCAGGGTCGCCGCCACCGGCAGGAACACCAGCGGGTACTTGGACAATGCCATGACCAGGATCGCCCCGCCCAGGCCCTCGAAGTCGGAGCTCAGCGAGACCCAGGTGAAGCTGCTGACGAACGCCGGCACGGCGAACGGCAGGCACAGCACCACACCCCACAGGCGCCGGCCGGGCAGGTCGCTGCGTTCCAGCAGCCAGGCCAGGGCCAGGCCGACCACCATGCAGGCCAGCGTGACCCCGACCATCAGCATCAGGGTGTTGCGCAGCAAGCCCCAGACGAAAGGGCGCCAGAGCAGGCGCAGGGCTTCGTGCCAGCCGGCCTGCCAGGCCTTGAGGGCGACGTACAGCAGCGGCAGCAAGCTCATCGCCACCAGGAACAGGACAGGCAGCACCACCCAGATCGAGGGGCGCTTGCGGCGTGGCACGAAACGCGCCAAGGCCGGCTGGGGCAGGGCGGCAGTCATCAGAGCAGGCCGACCTCGCGCTCGAGCTCCAGGGCTTCCTCGGCATTGCCCAGGTCGGCGGGAGTGATCTTCGGCGGGCGCAGTTCCTCGAACGGCTTCAGGCCCTGGTCGGAGACCATGCCTTTGTGCAGCGGGTATTCGGCGGTGGTCTGGGTGATCACCCGTTGGCCTTCTTCGCTGGCCATCCAGTTGAGCAGGGCCTGGGCCTCTTTCGGGTGCTTGCTGGCCTTGACCGCGGCGGCGCCGGAAATGGTCACCAGGCCGCCAGCGTCGCCGTCGGCCAGGTAGTAGAGCCTGGAGTCCAGTTGCCCGCGTTCGCGCTTGAGGGCATACCAATAGTAGTTGTTCACCAGCACAGCATCGACTTCACCCTTTTCCACGGCTTTCAGCGCGACCATGTTGTTGGTGTAGGTCTTGCCGAAGGCCTTCAGGCCGGTGAGCCAGTCCTCGGCTGCGTCACGCCCGTGCAGTTTGAGGATGGCCACGGCCTGCTCCTGGAACGCGCCGCTGGTCGGCACGAAACCGACCCGGCCGTCCCATTCGGGGTTGGCGAAGTCCATGACCGATTGCGGCAGGTCCTTTTCATCGATCTTCTTGGGGTTGAAGACGACCACGCGGGTGCGGGCGGTGACGCCCATCCAGGTACCGTTGGCGGCGACGTACTCCTTGGGCAGCATGTCCAGGGTGGCATCGTCGATCTTCGCCAGCAGGCCCAGCTCGCCCAGGTTGTTCAGGGGCGGCGATTCCTCGGTATAGATGACATCGGCTGGCGAGCGATCACCTTCCTCGATGATCTGGCTGGCCAGCTGGTTGCTGCTGCCCTTGCGGATATTGATGTGGATGCCGGTCTTGGCCTCGTAGGCCTTGGCGATGGCTTCGCCGATTTCCTTGTGCTGGCCGTTGTACAGGGTCAGGGTGACCGGTTCGTCTGCCAAGGCGGCCGGAGCGCCGATCGCCAGGCCCAGGATAGCGGCGGCCAGGATGCGCATCAGCGGTTGCGGGCGGATCGTCATGCGGGTACTTCCTCGCTTACGGCTACATATTTGGAAACAATGGTAAACGAAATCGTTTCTCAAGTGGCCGTGTGAGGGAAAATTCATGAGCAGACTATCGAATGAGATGGACTGCGGGGCCGCTAGGAGATCGCCCCGTGGTCTGGACGATCTTTTTCATGGGGCTGATTAAATCGCGGGCAAGAAAAAACCCACTAGCAAGCTAGTGGGTTTTTATATGGTGCCCAGGAGAAGACTCGAACTTCCACGGCCGTTAAGCCACTGATACCTGAAACCAGCGCGTCTACCAATTCCGCCACCTGGGCAAATCTTTTACGTCTACAGCATGCAAGATGCATCACTTGCTGAGTGACAGACAAACCTGTTATCTATCGCTCGAAAATTTTGGTGCCCAGGAGAAGACTCGAACTTCCACGGCCGTTAAGCCACTGATACCTGAAACCAGCGCGTCTACCAATTCCGCCACCTGGGCACATCGTCGAGATCACATGATGCTTTACAACATCGCTTCTCTCAACTACAACGTCGGGGGTGTCCGTCGTCGTGGTGCGCACTATACGGATGCCCCGGTGGGCTGTAAAGCCCCGGATCGAAAAAAATTTCAAAAAATTCAACTTGTTGATTCCGCAGGCCTTCTACCGACCCCCGGGACTCCGACGGGGCTGTCCAAGGCTGACATTTCCGGTTTCAATACGCCTATGCCAAACTTCTTCTCTATATATACCAAGGTGAACCCCTCCTGATGGCCGATTGGCAATCCCTCGACCCCGAGGCCGCCCGTGAAGCGGAAAAATACGAGAATCCCATCCCCAGCCGTGAGCTGATCCTGCAACACCTTGCCGACCGCGGCGAACCGGCTGCGCGCGAGCAGCTGGCGGCGGAGTTCGGCCTCTACGAGGAAGACCAGATCGAAGCCCTGCGCCGTCGCCTGCGGGCGATGGAGCGCGATGGCCAGCTGATCTACACCCGGCGCGGCACCTATGCCCCGGTGGACAAGCTGGACCTGATCTGCGGCCGCATCTCCGGCCACCGCGACGGTTTTGGTTTCCTCATCCCCGATGATGGCAGCGACGACCTGTTCCTCAGCCCGGCGCAGATGCGCCTGGTGTTCGACGGCGACCGCGCCCTGGCCCGGGTTTCCGGCGTCGACCGCCGTGGCCGCCGCGAAGGTGTGCTGGTGGAGGTCATCTCCCGTGCCCACGAGAGCGTGGTCGGCCGCTACTTCGAGGAAGGCGGCATCGGCTACGTCACCCCCGACAACCCGAAGATCCAGCAGGAAGTGCTGGTCACCGCCGGGCGCAACGGTGGCGCCAAGATCGGCCAGTTCGTCGAGATCAAGATCACCCACTGGCCAACCCCGCGCTTCCAGCCCCAGGGCGACGTGGTCGAGGTGATCGGCAACTACATGGCGCCGGGCATGGAGATCGATGTCGCCCTGCGCAGCTACGACATCCCGCATGTCTGGCCCAAGGAGGTGATCAAGGAAGCGCGCAAGTTCCGCTCCGAAGTCGAAGAGAAGGACAAGGAAAAGCGCATCGACCTGCGCCACCTGCCGTTCGTCACCATCGATGGCGAGGACGCCCGCGACTTCGACGACGCCGTCTACTGCGAGCCACTGGGCAAGCTGCGCCTGTTCTCGGGCGGCTGGCGCCTGTACGTGGCGATCGCCGACGTGTCCAGCTACGTACGCCTGGGCTCGGCCCTGGACACCGAGGCGCAGCAGCGCGGCAACTCGGTGTACTTCCCCGAGCGGGTGGTGCCGATGCTGCCGGAGGAGCTGTCCAACGGCCTGTGCTCGCTGAACCCGCACGTCGATCGCCTGGCCATGGTCTGCGAGATGACCATCAACAAGGCCGGCCAGATGGTCGACTACCAGTTCTACGAGGCGGTGATCCACTCCCATGCCCGGCTGACCTACAACAAGGTCAGCAGCATGCTCGAGCACGCCCGCACCCGCGAGGGCAAGGCGCTGCGCGAGGAGTACAGCGCGGTGCTGCCAGACCTCAAGCACCTCTACGCCTTGTACAAGGCGCTGGTGGCGGCCCGTCATACCCGGGGTGCGATCGACTTCGAGACCCAGGAAACCCGCATCATCTTCGGCGAAGAGCGCAAGATCGCGGAAATCCGCCCGACCGTGCGCAACGATGCCCACAAGCTGATCGAGGAATGCATGCTGGCGGCCAACGTGGCCACCGCCGAGTTCCTGCAGAAGCACGGCGTGCCGGCCCTGTACCGGGTGCATGACGGCCCGCCGCCGGAGCGCCTGGAAAAACTGCGCGCCTTCCTTGGCGAACTGGGCCTGTCGTTGCACAAGGGCAAGGAGCCGTCGCCGAAGGACTACCAAGCGCTGCTGGCGAGCATCGCCGAGCGCCCGGACTTCCACCTGATCCAGACCGTCATGCTGCGCTCGCTCAGCCAGGCGGTGTACAGCGTCGAGAACAATGGCCACTTCGGCCTGAACTACGAGGCCTACACCCACTTCACCTCGCCGATTCGCCGCTATCCGGACCTGCTGGTGCACCGCGCCATCCGCAGCGTGATCCGCTCGCGGGTCGACACCCCGCACGTCAAGCGTGCCGGCGCCATGAGCATCCCCAAGGCGCGCATCTACCCGTACGACGAGCATGCCCTGGAGCAGATGGGCGAACAGTGCTCGATGACCGAACGGCGTGCCGACGAAGCCACCCGCGACGTGGTCAACTGGCTCAAGTGCGAGTACATGCGCGACCGCGTCGGCGAGACCTTCCCGGGCGTGATCACCGCGGTGACCGGTTTCGGCCTGTTCGTCGAGCTGACCGACATCTACGTCGAAGGCCTGGTGCATGTCAGCGCCTTGCCGGGTGACTACTACCACTTCGACCCGGTGCACCATCGCTTGTCCGGCGAGCGCAGCGGGCGCAGTTTCCGCTTGGGCGACACGATCGAGGTCAAGGTCATGCGGGTCGACCTGGACGAGCGCAAGATCGACTTCGAACTGTCGGAGAAGGCAGCCACCGCACCGGTCGGGCGCAAGTCGCGCAGCCCTTCGCCCGAGCCTGCGGCAGAGCCGGCGCCTGAGCCCAAGGCCACACCCAAGCCGCGCAGCGGCAAGCGCGAGTCCGCCGAGGCGTACTTCCCCAAGGATGCCGTGCAGCGTAACGCCGAAGTGCGCAAGAGCCGCGAAATGAAGAAGGCGCTGATGAGCGAGGCCCGCCACGGCCAGGCTGGCGCCAAGGCCGAGAAGGGCGCCAAGGCCTCCGGCAAGACCAAGCATCGCAAGGGGCCGTCGAAGTCCGGCGCGCCACGTAAAGGCAAGAACAAGTCATGAGCCAGCTGGAAAAGATCTACGGCGTGCACGCCGTACAGGCGTTGCTGCAGCATCATCCCAAGCGGGTCAAGCAGATCTGGTTGTCCGAGGGGCGTAGCGAGCCACGCATCCAGGCCTTGCTGGCGCTGGCGGCGGAGTACCGCGTGCCGGTCGGCCAGGCCGAGCGGCGCGAGCTCGATGCCTGGGTCGAAGGCGTGCACCAGGGCGTGGTCGCCGAGGTCAGCCCCAGCCAAGTCTGGGGCGAGGCCATGCTCGACGAACTGCTCGAGCGCACCGAGCAGCCGCCGCTGATCCTGGTGCTCGATGGGGTCACCGACCCGCACAACCTCGGCGCCTGCCTGCGCACGGCCGATGCCGCCGGCGCCACGGCGGTGGTGATCCCCAAGGACAAGTCGGCGACCCTCACTGGCGTGGTGCGCAAGGTCGCCTGCGGCGCCGCCGAGGTGATCCCGCTGGTGGCCGTGACCAACCTCGCCCGCACCCTGGAGAAGCTCCAGCAGCGCGGCCTGTGGGTGGTCGGCACCGCCGGCGAGGCTGAGCAGGAGCTGTACCAGCAGGACCTGACCGGGCCGCTGGTCATGGTCATGGGCGCCGAAGGCAAGGGCATGCGCCGGCTGACCCGCGAGCACTGCGACTTTTTGGTCAAGCTGCCGATGGCCGGCAGCGTCAGCAGCCTGAACGTCTCGGTGGCCACCGGGGTGTGCCTGTTCGAGGCTGTCAGGCAGCGCCGCCAGCAGCCTTGAGCTGCGGGCGCCAAGGGGCAGGAGAAAGCAGAACCGTGGTGGATCTGCTTTCAACGTGCCGCTTGCCGCTTGTAACTTGAAGCTTCCGGCGCCTTGCTTGTCCGCCCCGCCTTCTCTACAATTGCGCCCCTTGCCGTGCAGGCAGGCGCGCATGTGCCTTCTTTCCAAGGCAAGACATACAGTGTCATTCACTCCTTGTCTGACCAGATCGCTGGCAGACTACTAACCCGTAAGGAGCATTCATGCGTCATTACGAAATCATCTTCCTGGTCCACCCTGACCAGAGCGAGCAAGTCGGCGGCATGGTCGAGCGTTACACCAAGCTGATCGAAGAAGACGGCGGCAAGATCCACCGCCTGGAAGACTGGGGCCGTCGTCAGCTGGCCTACGCCATCAACAACGTTCACAAGGCTCACTACGTGATGCTGAACGTCGAGTGCACCGGCAAGGCCCTGGCCGAGCTGGAAGACAACTTCCGCTACAACGATGCCGTGATCCGTAACCTGATCATCCGTCGCGACGAAGCCATCACCGGCCCGTCCGAGATGCTGAAGGCCGAAGAGAACCGCAGCGAGCGCCGTGAGCGTCGTGAGCGTCCTGAAGCTGCTGATGGCGCCGAAGGCGACGACAGCAACGACAGCGACAACAGCGATAACGCTGACGAGTAATCCACGGACCTTTTTGAGGAGCCTATTACATGGCACGTTTCTTCCGTCGTCGTAAATTCTGCCGCTTCACTGCCGAAGACGTGAAAGAGATCGACTACAAAGATCTCAACACCCTGAAAGCTTACGTATCCGAAACCGGCAAAATCGTTCCAAGCCGTATCACCGGTACCAAAGCTCGTTATCAGCGTCAGCTGGCTACCGCTATCAAGCGCGCCCGCTTCCTGGCCCTGCTGCCCTACACCGACAGCCACGGCCGCTGAGACCGGGTCGTCGACAAGTAGCAAGGGATAAGCATGCGAGCGTTGGCTGATTTCATCATGCGCGGTCGCGTGCAGGCCTCCATCGTGGTGGCCGGTTGTGCGGCATTGCCGCTGTTGTTCTGGTTGAGTGCCGCTGCCGGGAGCCTGGTGTTCCTGCGGCGCGGTTTCAAGGACGCTTCCTCGGTGATCGTCTGGGGCATCCTGCCGGCATTGGCCTGGTGGATCTTCGGCGAGCCGCGCACCTTGATGGTGCTGCTGGGGACGCTGGGGCTGGCTGCGCTGTTGCGCGCCGGGCATTCCTGGAGCCGGGTGCTGTTGTCCAGCATCGCCTTGGGCCTGTTGTACGGTGTCATCCTGGGTTCGGTGTTCCGCGAACCGATCGAAGCTCTGGCGCGAGCGCTTGAAAAAGCCCTGCCGCAGATGCTCGGCGGTCTCTACCAGCAGTTGTCGGTGGAGGAGCAGGCACACCTCGGGAGCCTCATCGTACCGGTGCTCAACGGCCTGATCGCGGCGTTGCTGCAGGTGGTCAGTGTGCTGGCCCTGATGTTGGGGCGCTACTGGCAGGCCGCGTTGTACAACCCGGGAGGTTTCGGCCGCGAGTTTCAAGCGGTGCGGATTCCCCTGGTGCCGGCACTGGTGCTGCTGGCGTGCATGCTGTTCGGGCCGAACTTCGGTTCTGCCCTGGCATTGCTGACGCCGCTGTGCAGCGTGCCGCTCATGTTCGCGGGGATCGCCCTGCTGCATGGGCTGGTGGCCCAGAAACGCCTGGCCAGGTTCTGGCTGGTGGGGTTGTACGTGACGCTGGTGCTGTTCATGCAGCTGACCTATCCGTTGCTCGTGGTCTTGGCCATTGTCGATAGCCTGATTGATTTTCGCGGTCGCAAGTCCCCTCACCAGGGTGACGATTCCGCGAACGGTGAAGGTTAAAAGTTAAGAGGTTTTACCAAATGGAACTGATCCTGCTGGAAAAAGTCGCCAACCTGGGCAACCTGGGCGACAAAGTAAAAGTAAAAGGTGGTTACGGCCGTAACTTCCTGCTGCCTTTCGGCAAGGCCGTCGTTGCCAACGCCGCCAACCTGGCCGCGTTCGAAGAGCGCCGCGCCGAGCTGGAAAAAGCTGCTGCCGACCGTAAGGCTTCGGCTGAAAGCCGCGCTGCCCAACTGGCCGAGCTGGAAGTGACCATCACTGCCACCGCCGGTGACGAAGGCAAGCTGTTCGGTTCGATCGGCACCCACGACATCGCTGACGCCCTGACCGCCTCCGGCGTCGAAGTGGCCAAGGCTGAAGTTCGTCTGCCGAACGGCACCATCCGTAACGTCGGCGAATACGACGTTGCCGTGCACCTGCACAGCGACGTCGAAGCCACCGTACGCGTGGTTGTCGTCGCAGCCTAAGCTGCAGCGATCGGTTGGCTCCTCGTGGGCCAGCCGGTAACATCGGGCACGGTCCTGCTTCATGCAGGTCGTGCCCTTTGTCTTTTTCATCACCCAGATTTTTCGCGTGGACATGAACGAGATCAGCAACCCCGAGCAACTCGACCTGCAGACCGCCGCCCTCAAGGTGCCGCCGCATTCCATCGAGGCCGAACAGGCCGTGCTCGGTGGCCTGATGCTGGACAACAACGCCTGGGAACGGGTGCTGGACCAGGTCTCGGACGGTGATTTCTATCGGCATGACCATCGCCTGATCTTCCGCGCCATCCACAAGCTGGTGGACCAGAACCAGCCGTTCGACGTGGTGACCCTGCACGAGCAGTTGGACAAGGAAGGCCTGTCGTCCCAGGTCGGTGGCCTGGCCTACCTCGCCGAGCTGGCCAAGAACACCCCGTCGGTGGCCAACATCAAGGCCTATGCGGCGATCATCCGCGAGCGGGCCACGCTGCGCCAGTTGATCAGCATCAGTACCGACATCGCCGACAACGCCTTCAACCCGCAGGGGCGCAACGCCGAGGAAATCCTCGACGATGCCGAGCGGCAGATCTTCCAGATCGCCGAGGCGCGGCCAAAGACCGGCGGCCCGGTGGGCGTCAACGAGCTGCTGACCAAGGCCATCGACCGCATCGACACGCTGTTCAACTCCGACAGCGACATCACCGGCCTGTCCACCGGCTACACCGACCTGGACGAGAAGACCAGCGGCCTGCAGCCGGCCGACCTGATCATCGTTGCCGGTCGTCCGTCGATGGGCAAGACCACCTTCGCCATGAACCTGGTGGAGAACGCCGTGCTGCGCAGCGACAAGGCGGTGCTGGTGTTCTCCCTGGAGATGCCCGGCGAGGCGCTGATCATGCGTATGTTGTCGTCGCTGGGGCGGATCGACCAGACCAAGGTCCGCTCCGGCCAACTGGACGACGACGACTGGCCGAGGCTGACCTCGGCGGTCAACCTGCTCAACGATCGCAAGCTGTTCATCGACGATACCGCCGGCATCAGCCCCTCGGAAATGCGCGCCCGTACCCGTCGCCTGGTGCGTGAGCACGGCGATGTCGCCCTGATCATGGTCGACTACCTGCAGCTGATGCAGATCCCCGGCTCCAGCGGCGACAACCGCACCAACGAGATCTCCGAGATCTCCCGCTCGCTCAAGGCCCTGGCCAAGGAGTTCAACTGCCCGGTGATCGCCCTGTCGCAGCTCAACCGCTCCCTGGAGCAGCGGCCGAACAAGCGCCCGGTGAACTCCGACCTGCGTGAATCCGGGGCGATCGAGCAGGACGCCGACGTGATCATGTTCGTCTACCGTGACGAGGTGTATCACCCGGAGACCGAGCACAAGGGCATCGCCGAGATCATCATCGGCAAGCAGCGTAACGGCCCCATCGGCTTCATCCGCCTGGCGTTCATCGGCAAGTACACCCGCTTCGAGAACCTTGCGCCGGGCATGTACAACTTCGACGACGACGAATAACCGCGGAAGGCCCCCTGGGGAGCGCTTGCCCTGCGGCCCCACAGGGTTCTGTGTCTTTCATGAATCCGACCCCTGTCGTCGGATTTGATCAAAATTTGTGCTATATTCCGCGCCCGCGATTTCCCTGCACACCAGAACCGGTCACTGACATGCAAGCAGCCAAGCCACTCTACGACTATCCCAAGTACTGGGCCGAATGCTTCGGACCAGCGCCGTTCCTGCCCATGAGCAGGGAGGAGATGGATCAGCTCGGCTGGGATTCCTGCGACATCATCATCGTGACCGGTGATGCCTACGTCGACCATCCCTCCTTCGGCATGGCCATCATCGGCCGCCTGCTGGAAGCCCAGGGCTTTCGCGTGGGCATCATCGCCCAGCCGAACTGGCAGTCGAAGGACGACTTCATGAAGCTCGGCGAGCCGAACCTGTTCTTCGGCGTCGCGGCCGGCAACATGGACTCGATGATCAACCGCTACACCGCGGACAAGAAAATCCGCTCCGATGACGCCTACACTCCCGGTGGCATGGCCGGCAAGCGGCCCGATCGCGCCAGCCTGGTGTACAGCCAGCGTTGCAAGGAAGCCTACAAGCACGTGCCGATCGTCCTCGGTGGCATCGAGGCCTCCCTGCGCCGCATCGCCCACTACGACTACTGGCAGGACAAGGTCCGTCATTCGATCCTGGTCGATGCCAGCGCCGACATCCTGCTGTTCGGCAACGCCGAACGCGCGGTGGTCGAGGTGGCCCAGCGCCTGGCCAATGGCGAGAAGATCGAGAGCATCACCGACGTGCGCGGCACGGCGTTCATCCGTCGCGACACGCCCCAGGGCTGGTACGAGATCGATTCGACCCGCATCGATCGCCCTGGCAAGGTCGACAAGATCATCAACCCCTACGTCAACACCCAGGACATGGACGCCTGCGCCATCGAGCAGGCCAAGGGCGAGGTCGAGGACCCGAACGAGGCCAAGGTGGTGCAGATCCTCGACAGCCCGCGCATGACCCGCGACAAGACGGTGATCCGCCTGCCGTCGTTCGAGAAGGTGCGCAACGACCCAGTGCTCTACGCCCATGCCAACCGCGTGCTGCACCTGGAGACCAACCCGGGTAACGCCCGTGCCCTGGTGCAGAAGCATGGCGAGGTGGACGTCTGGTTCAATCCTCCGCCCATTCCCATGAGCACCGAGGAAATGGACTACGTGTTCGACATGCCCTATGCGCGCGTGCCGCACCCGGTGTATGGCAAGGAGCGCATCCCGGCCTACGAGATGATCCGCTTCTCGGTGAACATCATGCGGGGCTGCTTCGGTGGCTGTACCTTCTGCTCGATCACCGAGCACGAGGGGCGGATCATCCAGAACCGCTCCCACGAATCGATCATCCGCGAGATCGAGGAAATGCGCGACAAGGTGCCGGGTTTCACCGGGGTCATCTCCGACCTCGGTGGGCCGACCGCCAACATGTACCGCATCGCCTGCAAGAGCCACGACATCGAGAAGCACTGCCGCAAGCCGTCGTGCGTGTTCCCTGGCATCTGCGAGAACCTCAACACCGACCACAGTTCGCTGATCGAGTTGTACCGCAAGGCTCGTGCCTTGCCGGGGGTGAAGAAGATCCTGATCGCCTCGGGCCTGCGCTACGACCTGGCCGTGGAATCGCCGGAGTACGTCAAGGAACTGGTGACCCACCACGTCGGCGGCTACCTCAAGATCGCCCCGGAGCACACCGAACGTGGCCCGCTGGACAAGATGATGAAGCCGGGCATCGGTACCTACGACCGCTTCAAGCGCATGTTCGAGAAGTTCTCCAAAGAGGCGGGCAAGGAGCAGTACCTGATCCCGTACTTCATCGCTGCGCACCCGGGCACCACCGACGAGGACATGATGAACCTCGCCCTGTGGCTGAAGAACAACGGCTTCCGCGCCGACCAGGTGCAGGCGTTCTATCCCTCGCCGATGGCCTCGGCCACGGCCATGTACCACTCGGGCAAGAACCCGCTGCGCAAGGTCACCTACAAGAGCGAAGGGGTGGACATCGTCAAGAGCGAGGAGCAGCGCCGGTTGCACAAGGCGTTTTTGCGCTACCACGATCCGAAGAACTGGCCGCTGCTGCGCGAGGCCCTGCAGCGCATGGGCCGTGCCGACCTGATCGGGCCTGGCAAGCACCAGTTGATCCCGCTGCACCAGCCGCAGACCGACCACTACCAGAGTGCCCGGCGCAAGAATTCGACGCCGGCGGGTAGCCACAAGGTGGGCAAGGAGCAGAAGATCCTGACCCAGCACACCGGCCTGCCTCCGCGCGCCAGCGATGGCAGCAAGCCGTGGGACAAGCGTGAGAAGGCCAAGGCCGAGGCGTTCGCCCGCAACCAGCAGGCGGCCAAGGAGCGCAAGGAAGCGGCCAAGGGCGGCAAGGGCAAGAAGAAGCCGCGCCAGCCAGTCATTCCGCGCTGAAGGGGGGCATGTGGGGCTGCGAAGCAGCCCCCGGGTATCAGTCAGGCTTGCGGTCGACCCATTTCGGCAACACCGGCGCCTCGAACGCTTCCATCCCGTCCAGCAGCTCATCCGGCTGCTTGCCGAGCAACAGCATCGCCCGGTGCTGCGGTCGCACGAAGCCTTCCTCGACGATATGGTCGAGGAACCCACCAAGCTTTTCATAGAAGCCATTGACGTCCAGCAGCCCCAGCGGCTTGGCGTGATAGCCCAACTGCCCCCAGGTCCACACCTCGAACAGCTCCTCCAGCGTGCCCAGGCCACCGGGCAGGGCGATGAAGGCATCGCTGAGCTCTGCCATGCGCGCCTTGCGGGCATGCATGCCGTCGACCACCTCCAGGCGGGTCAGGCCGGTGTGGCCGATCTCGGCATTCATCAGGCTCTGCGGGATGATGCCGATGACCTCGCCACCAGCGGCCATGGCCGCGTCGGCCACGGTGCCCATCAGGCCGACCGCGCCGCCGCCGTAGACCAGGGTCAGGCCACGGCGGGCGATGGCCTGGCCGAGTGCGATGGCCGCCTCGCGATAGGCTGGGTTGGCGCCGATGCTGGCACCGCAGAAGACACAAACGGAACGTACAGGCATTGCTTATCTCCAGTTACATGCGTAAACAGGGTAAGGCGCATGCCTGCCGCTTCCAAGGCCAGTTTCACTCCGGGCGCGAGAATTCGTGGACGGCACCGCTCGCACCATGGGCGTAGGCGGCCAACAGACTGTTCATCAAGCTACCGAGGGACATGTTCATTGCTCCTTAATGAGAGGTTGTCTCATCGTCCGCTAAGAAGGCATGATGTGCACTTAGATTGGTTGTATACAATCCATTGAACAAATCAACTGGCTGACCACTTGACGCCCCTTGACGCACATCAGGAAGGGGCATGGCGGTTTCAGGCAGTCTCGCAATTGATAAAACCCTGCCAAGGAGATTCACGATGTTTGCGAAAGCTGTAGCGGTATCCCTGCTGACCCTCGCCAGCGCCTCTGTCTTCGCAGCCGAGTGTTCGGTGACTGTCGACTCGACCGACCAGATGTCTTACAACACCAAGGAATTCACCGTCGACAAGAGCTGCAAGGAGTTCACCGTCAAGCTGACCCACTCCGGCAACCTGCCGAAGAACGTCATGGGCCACAACCTGGTGATCAGCAAGACCGCCGACATGCAGGGCATTGCCACCGAAGGCATGACCCAGGGCATCGACAAGGGCTACCTGAAGGAAGACAACGCCGCGATCATCGCCCACACCGCGATGATCGGTGCGCCAGAGAAGGAAACCGAGGTGAAGTTCGACACCTCCAAGCTGGAAGCGGGCGGTGACTACAGCTTCTTCTGCACCTTCCCGGGCCATATCTCGATGATGAAGGGCAAGGTTATCGTCAAGTAAGTAAAGCCATGTAGGGCTTACTGGCCTCTTCGCGGGCAAGCACGCTCCCACAGGTTGACCACTGGTCTCGAGGACAGTGATGACCCTGTGGAGCGGGCTTGCCCGCGAAGCTTTTCAGGGGGCGAACGGCAGCTCGCGCTTGTGCTGGGTCTTGCGGTAGGTGGCGACGATGATGTCGAACGCCTCCTGGCTGACCGGCTCGCCATGCAGGAAGGCATCGATCTGCTGGTAGGTCACGCCATGGGATGCTTCGTCCGGCTTGCCCGGCGCCAGGTCTTCCAGGTCCGCCGTCGGCACCTTTTCCACCAGCGACTCCGGTGCGCCGAAGCTACGGGCGATGGCGCGCACCTGGTTTTTCACCAGGC
This sequence comes from Pseudomonas sp. I2, assembly GCF_040984075.1. Classification (NCBI taxonomy): domain Bacteria; kingdom Pseudomonadati; phylum Pseudomonadota; class Gammaproteobacteria; order Pseudomonadales; family Pseudomonadaceae; genus Pseudomonas; species Pseudomonas sp. I2. The sequence goes on along the minus strand of NZ_JBCGFQ010000033.1, from coordinate 9,872 downwards.
CGCTCAGCGGCGCCAGGTCGCAGGCTCCGTCACCGAACTTGGTGAAGAAGCCCATCACCGCCTCGGCGGCATGGTCGGTGCCGATCACCAGGCCCTGGCGGGCGCCGGCGATGCTGTATTGGGCAACCATGCGCATGCGCGCCTTGACGTTGCCGACGACGAAGTCGACCAAGGTCGGCGAACCGCCTTCCAGGGCCTTCACCTCTCCCGCCAGGGCGCGCACAGCCGGCGCGATGTCGACGGTATGGACTTCGTCGGCCTTGATGACATCCAGGCAGGCCTGGGCGTCGTGCTCGTCGTGCTGCACCTGGTAGGGCAGGCGCACGGCGATGAAGCGGTAGCCGTCATCGCCGGTCTCGGCGCGCAATTCGTTGACGGCGCGCTGGGCGAGCAGGGCGGCGGTCAGCGAGTCGACTCCGCCACTGATACCCAGGACCAGGGTCTTGAGCCGGGCATTGGCCAGGCAGTCCTTGATGAAGGCCACGCGCCGGGCGACTTCGGCCTCGAGCGCCGCGGCGTCGGCGAACGGCGGCTGCACCTTGAGCGCTTGCGCAATCTCTCGCTGGACGGCTTGCATGGGTTACTCCTTGCTGGGGACTTTGAATACGTGACGCAAGTAGGCGACGAAATTCTCGTCGCGGCATTGGGTCTTGGCGGCCTCGTCGGAGATCTTCGCCACCGGCGAGCCATTGCAGTCGGTCATTTTAAGCACGATGCTCATCGGTGCCACACCGGGGATATCGCAGGTCAGGTTGGTGCCGATGCCGAAGCTGACGTTGATGCGACCGCGCAGGGCACGGAAGATTTCCAGCGAACGGGTGAGGTTGAGGCCGTCGGAAAACACCAGTGTCTTGGTCATGGGGTCGATACCCAGTCTCTGGTAGTGGGCGATGGCCTTCTCGGCCCAGGCCACCGGCTCGCCCGAGTCGTGGCGCAGGCCATCGAACAGCTTGGCGAAGTACAGGTCGAAATCGCCCAGGAACGCATCCATGGTGATGCAGTCGGTCAGGGCGATGCCCAGTAGCCCGCGGTACTCGCGGACCCAGCAGTCCAGGGCGGCGATCTGGCTGTCGATCAGCCGCGGGCCGAGCTGCTGGTGGGCCATGATCCATTCATGAGCCATGGTGCCCAGTGGCTTGATATCCAGTTTCCATGCCAGGTCGACATTGCTGGTGCCGACGAAGCGCGCCGGGAAGTCGTCGCGCAGGACCCGCACCACCTCCTCCTGGACCCGGCTGGAGAAGCGCCGGCGTGTGCCGAAGTCGGCGACTTGCAGTTCGGCCAGCTCGTCGTCGCTGGCGTGGGCGCGCAGCCAGTCGAACTTGCGGTACAACTGGTCACGGGCCTCGGCCAGGCGCATGCGCGGATGCAGGTGGCGGTTGCGCACCTCGCTGATGATCGCCAGCAACGGCACCTCGAACAGGATCACATGCAGCCAGGGGCCGCGCAGGCGCAGGCACAACTGGTCGTTCTCGATCCCCAGGTGCAGGTAGCGCAGGTTGAAGCGGAACAGGCCGAGAAAGCGCAGGAAGTCTGGCTTGAGGAAGCTGATGCGTTCGAGAAAGGCCAGTTGGCCGTCGTCCAGGGTCAGCTCGCCGAGCCGTTCGACCTGGGTGCGGATCTCGTCCAGGTAAGGGCGCAGGTCCTCGCCGTTGCGGCAGCGAAACTCCCATTCCACGTCGGCGTCCGGGTAGTTGTGCAGCACCGCCTGCATCATCGTCAGCTTGTAGAAGTCGGTGTCGAGCAGGTTATGCACGATGCGCTCGGCGAATGCGCTCACGCTCATGGGCAGGCTCCAGGTCGGTGGCGCTCGCTGGAACGGCGCAAGCGCGGGGTTGGCAGCCATTGTGCCAGCCTTTTGCGTGGAGCGTGCAGATGAGCCCTTTGCGCTGGCTGGGCTGGCCCATTCGCGGGCAGGCCCGCTCCCACATACCCGTTGCGCGACAGCGCAGCCCAGGTCGTTTCGCCATGCACCAGCTAGGCTCTAAACGGTGCCGCCTGTAGCAGTTGCGCACCAGTTGTGTGCAGTTCGGTGACGTCGGCTGTTACAGGTTGGTTGCACGTTAACACTTGCCAGGGTTGCAATGATGGCACTCGATGGTTGCTCCTTTCCTCCTTGCTGGGTGGCGCCTGCTGTGTGGCAGACGGTTGCACGCTCAATAAAGAAAAGGCCGTCGGTCGCCTTTTGCCTGCCTTTCCCTGGCGTTTTCCTACAAGACAAAACCAATGGCACGGCCCTTGCTCGGAGCACAGGGCTGAGAAGTTGTAGTGCCAATCAAAAAAACTCTAGGAGCACCACCTCATGTCGCAGACGTTTTACAAGAAAGGTTTCCTGGCTCTGGCCGTAGCTTCGGCACTGGGTGTTTCTGCGTATGTTCAGGCCGACGTCAAGATCGGCGTCGCAGGCCCCATGACCGGGGCCAACGCAGCGTTTGGCGAGCAATACATGAAAGGTGCCCAGGCGGCGGCCGACAAGATCAACGCCGCCGGTGGGGTCAACGGCGAGAAAATCGTCCTGGTGAGGGGGGACGATGCCTGTGAGCCGAAGCAGGCCGTGGCGGTGGCCAACCGCTTGGTCGATCAGGAGAAGGTCGTCGGGGTGATCGGCCACTTCTGTTCCTCGTCCACCATCCCGGCCTCGGAGGTCTACGATGAAGCCGGCATCATCGCCGTCACCCCCGGCTCCACCAACCCGCAGGTGACCGAGCGCGGCCTGTCGGCGATGTTCCGCATGTGCGGCCGCGACGACCAGCAGGGCATTGTCGCCGGCGACTACATCGTCGACGTGCTCAAGGGCAAGAAGGTCGTCGTGCTGCACGACAAGGACACCTACGGCCAGGGCCTTGCCGACGCGACCAAGGCCCAGCTGGAGAAACGCGGCGTCAAGCCGGTGCTGTATGAAGGCCTGACCCGTGGCGAGAAAGACTTCAGCGCCGTGGTCACCAAGATCCGCGCTGCCGGTGCCGATGTCGTCTACTTCGGTGGCCTGCACCCGGAAGCCGGCCCGCTGGTGCGCCAGCTGCGCGAGCAGGGCCTGAAGGACATTCCGTTCATGTCCGACGATGGCATCGTCACCGACGAACTGGTGGCCACTGCCGGCGGCCCACAATACACCAACGGTGTGTACATGACCTTCGGCGCCGACCCACGCCTGCTGCCGGACAGCAAGGCGGTGGTCGACGAGTTCCGCAAGGGCGGCACCGAGCCTGAGGGCTACACCCTGTATGCCTACGCTTCCCTGCAGGTGCTGGCTGCAGCCTTCAACGGCGCCAAGTCGAACAATGGCGAGGATGCCGCCAAGTGGCTCAAGGCCAACTCGGTCAAGACCGTCATGGGCGAGAAGAAATTCGATAGCAAGGGCGACCTGACCGTCTCCGACTACGTGGTCTACCAGTGGGATGCCAACGGCAAGTACCACCAACTGGAAAAACAAAAATAACAAAGGCACAAGCCCGGGCAGGTGCCCGGGCCGCTGCCCCTGCGGTACCCGTTCCTACTCGTAGATCTGCACCAGTTCTGCGCTGCGAGGGCCGCGTCATTCCAGGCCCGCCGTGGTCAGCGCTCGTGCAATCTCAATCAGGTGAGATTGCGTTATGGATGGTATTTTCCTGCAGCAACTGATCAATGGGCTGACCCTCGGGTCGGTCTATGGTCTGATCGCCATCGGCTACACAATGGTCTATGGCATCATCGGCATGATCAACTTCGCGCACGGCGAGGTGTATATGATCTCCGCGTACCTCGCGGCGATCAGCCTGGCATTGCTGGCTTATTTCGGTATCGAGTCGTTTCCGCTGCTGATGCTGGGAACCTTGTTGTTCACCATCGTCATCACCGGCGTCTATGGCTTCACCATCGAACGCATCGCCTACAAGCCCCTGCGTAACTCCACCCGCCTGGCGCCGCTGATCAGCGCCATCGGCATCTCGCTGATCTTGCAGAACTACGCGCAGATCAGCCAGGGCGCCCGCCAGCAAGGCGTGCCGACCCTGCTCGAAGGCGCCTGGCGCGTCGAGGTGGGCACAGGCTTCGTGCAACTGACCTACACCAAGATTTTCATCCTGGTCGCGGCCTTCGTCGGCATGGCCCTGCTCACCTACGTGATCAAGTACACCAAGCTCGGACGCATGTGCCGTGCCACCCAGCAGGACCGCAAGATGGCCTCGATCCTGGGGATCAACACCGACCGGGTGATCTCCTACGTGTTCGTCATCGGCGCGGTGATGGCCGCCCTGGCTGGCGTGCTGATCACCATGAACTACGGCACTTTCGACTTCTATGCCGGCTTCATCATCGGTATCAAGGCGTTCACCGCCGCGGTGCTCGGCGGTATCGGCTCGCTCCCTGGCGCCATGCTGGGCGGGATCGTCCTGGGGATTTCCGAGTCGCTGTTCTCCGGTTTGATCAACTCCGACTACAAGGATGTGTTCAGCTTCTCGCTGCTGGTGCTGATCCTGATCTTCCGTCCCCAAGGCCTGCTGGGTCGCCCGCTCGTGGCTAAGGTGTGAACATGTCCGCTGCCAATATTGCTTCTTCCGGTTTCGACATCAAACGCAGCCTGCTGGAAACCGTCGTCGCGGGCTTGCTGGCCCTGATCGTGTTCGGCCCCGTGGTCGGGGTGGTGCTCGATGGCTACAGCTTCAATGCCGAACCCACCCGTGTGGCCTGGCTGGTCGGCGGGGTGATGGTGGGGCGCTTCTTGCTCAGCCTGTTCTTCCAGAGCGGCACTGGCCGGCACATCCTGCACGGCTTCGAGAGTGGCGGTTCGGGCGTGCACGTGCGGGCGCCGGACTACAAGTCGCGACTGCGTTACATCATCCCCCTGCTGATCGTGGTCGCCATCGTCTTCCCGGTTTTCGCCAACAAGTACCTGCTGACCGTGGTCATCCTCGGCCTGATCTACGTGCTGCTGGGCTTGGGCCTGAACATCGTGGTCGGCCTGGCCGGGCTGCTCGACCTGGGCTACGTGGCCTTCTACGCCATCGGCGCCTACGGCCTGGCGCTGGGCTACCAGTACCTGGGGCTCGGCTTCTGGAGCGTGCTGCCGCTGGCGGCGATCGCGGCGGCGCTGGCGGGGTGCATCCTCGGGTTCCCGGTGTTGCGCATGCACGGCGACTACCTGGCCATCGTGACCTTGGGCTTCGGCGAGATCATCCGCCTGGTGCTGAACAACTGGCTGTCGTTCACCGGCGGCCCCAACGGCATGCCGGCGCCATCGCCGACCTTCCTGGGCCTGGAGTTCGGCCGTCGGGCCAAGGATGGCGGGGTGCCGTTCCATGAGTTCTTCGGCATCGACTACAACCCCAACCTGAAATTCCTGTTCATCTACGTCGTGCTGTTCCTGGTGGTGCTGGCGGTGCTGTACATCAAGCACCGGCTGACCCGCATGCCGGTGGGGCGCGCCTGGGAAGCCCTGCGCGAGGACGAGATCGCCTGCCGTTCCATGGGCCTGAACCATGTGCTGGTCAAGCTCTCGGCCTTCACCATCGGTGCTTCCACCGCAGGCCTGGCCGGGGTGTTCTTCGCCACGTACCAGGGCTTCGTCAACCCGTCGTCGTTCACCTTCTTCGAGTCGGCGCTGATCCTGGCCATCGTCGTACTCGGCGGCATGGGCTCGACCGTGGGCGTGGTGATCGCGGCGTTCGTGCTGACCGTGGCGCCGGAGCTGCTGCGCAGCTTCTCCGAGTACCGGGTGCTGCTGTTCGGCGTGCTGATGGTGCTGATGATGATCTGGCGACCGCGTGGGCTGATCCGCATCAGCCGCACCGGTGTGGTCCCGCGTAAAGGAGTGGCGCCATGAACGACGAAGTCATTCTCTCGGTCGACAACCTGATGATGCAGTTCGGCGGCATCAAGGCGCTCAGCGATGTCAGCCTCAAGGTCCGGCGCAACCAGATCTTTGCCCTGATCGGCCCCAACGGTGCCGGCAAGACCACGGTGTTCAACTGCTTGACCGGCTTCTACAAGGCCAGTGGCGGGCGCATCGAGCTGAATGTGCGCGGTACCCGTACCGACGTCATCCAGTTGCTCGGCGAGCGCTTCCAGGTGGCGGACTTCGTGTCGCCGGCGCGTTTCGCCAACCGCTTGTACTACAAGATGTTCGGCGGTACTCACCTGGTCAACCGCGCGGGGCTGGCACGCACCTTCCAGAACATCCGCCTGTTCAAGGAAATGTCGGTGGTGGAGAACCTGCTGGTGGCCCAGCACATGTGGGTCAACCGCAACCTGCTGGCCGGCGTGCTCAACACCAAGGCCTACCGCAAGGCCGAGAGCGATGCCCTGGACCACGCGTTCTACTGGCTGGAGGTGGTGGACCTGGTCGACTGCGCCAACCGCCTGGCCGGCGAACTCTCCTACGGCCAGCAGCGCCGCCTGGAGATCGCCAGGGCCATGTGCACGCGGCCGAAGATCATCTGCCTGGACGAGCCGGCCGCCGGCCTCAACCCCCAGGAAACCGAGGCCCTGAGCCGCATGATCCGCGTGCTGCGCGACGAGCACGACATCACCGTGGTGCTGATCGAGCACGACATGGGCATGGTCATGAGCATCTCCGACCATATCGTCGTGCTCGACCACGGCAAGCTGATCGCCGAGGGCGCGCCACAGGAGATCCGCAACAACCCGACGGTGATCGCCGCCTACCTGGGTGCCGACGAAGAGGAACTGGTATGAGTGCACCCATTCTCGAACTGAAGGACCTGGACGTGTTCTACGGGCCGATCCAGGCATTGAAGAAAGTCAGCCTGCACATCAACGAAGGCGAGACGGTGAGCCTGATCGGCGCCAACGGCGCCGGCAAGTCGACCCTGCTGATGTCGATCTTCGGCCAGCCACGCGCGGCGTCCGGGCAGATCGTCTATCGCGGCACCGACATCACCCGCAAGTCGTCGCACTTCATCGCCTCCAACGGCATCGCCCAGTCGCCGGAAGGGCGCCGGGTGTTCCCCGACATGACCGTCGAGGAAAACCTGATGATGGGCACCATCCCTATCGGCGACAAGCACGCCGACGAGGACATGCAGCGCATGTACGAGCTGTTCCCGAGGCTCAAGGAGCGGCGTAACCAGCGTGCCATGACCATGTCCGGCGGCGAGCAGCAGATGCTCGCCATCGCCCGTGCGCTGATGAGCCGGCCCAAGCTGCTGCTGCTCGACGAGCCCTCGCTGGGGCTGGCGCCGATCGTGGTCAAGCAGATCTTCGCCACCCTGCGCGAACTGGCCAAGACCGGTATGACCATCTTCCTGGTGGAGCAGAACGCCAACCATGCGCTGAAGCTGTCCGACCGGGCCTACGTGATGGTCAACGGGCAGATCCGCATGACCGGGACGGGGCATGAACTGCTGGTCAACGAGGAGGTGCGTAACGCCTATCTGGGCGGGCATTGATTGCGTTCGATACGGGGGCCGCTTCGCGCCCCCCGGCTGCTCATGGCCATGTGGACAACTTGTCGCACAACTCACACGAAGCACACTAGGATCGCCTCGCAAGTCATTGTTTCCACAGGCCCGAATTTTCCACGGAAAATGTGGAACCGGCTGTGGAAAACATGGTGGCATATCGCTCTAGCCCTTGATATACCTGCCCTGTAGCCTGCTGCTCATCTTTTGATCAAAGTTCCCATGTGGATGATTTCACTGCGTTTTCCGGATCGCGCGCACGTATTTCCAGCGCCGTCGATTCCTGTGGATAACTCTGTGTGAAAGCCTTGGACAGACCGCTGCAGGCGGCATCCTTGAAAGCGTTGCGCCATCACTCGACCATCGTTGCCCCAGCGCTCCGATGAAAAAGGGTTCCAGCGACCCGACGAGTTGCCCCCAATCCGTGGGGAAAGCCCTGTGGATAAGATGCGTATAGCACGCGCCAGCCCCTCTACCACAAGGGTTCCGCCATGCTGTTCATTTATTGGGCAGTACCATCGACGACTTGCTGGCAACGCCGGTGGCGGGCATGCTTCAAGACCTGCCGAGGCAATCCACAGCACAGCGAAGGAGAACAGCATGACGTCCACCGTATTCATCACTGGCGCGACTTCCGGGTTCGGCGAGGCCGCCGCCCGCCGTTTCGCCGAGGCGGGCTGGAAGCTGGTGCTCACCGGCCGGCGCAAGGAGCGCCTGGACGCCCTGTGCGCCGAGCTGTCGGCCAAGACCGAGGTGCATGGCCTGGTGGTCGATGTGCGCGACCGCAAGGCCATGGAGCAGGCCATCGCCAACCTGCCGCCGGCCTTCGACACGCTGCGCGGCCTGGTCAACAACGCCGGCCTCGCCCTGGGCGCGGAACCGGCGCAGAACTGCGACCTGGACGATTGGGAAACCATGGTCGACACCAACATCAAGGGCCTGATGTACACCACCCGCCTGCTGCTGCCACGGCTGATCGCCCATGGCCGTGGCGCGACCATCCTCAATGTCGGTTCGGTGGCGGGCATCTACCCCTATCCGGGCAGCCATGTGTACGGCGGCACCAAGGCCTTCGTCGGCCAGTTCTCCCTGAGCCTGCGTTGCGACCTGCGCGGCACGGGCGTACGGGTCAGCAATATCGAGCCTGGGATGTGCGAGAGCGAGTTCTCCCTGGTGCGCTTCGGCGGCGACCAGGCGCGCTACGACGCGACCTATGCCGGTATCGAGCCGATCCAGCCGCAGGATATCGCCGAGACCATCTTCTGGATCCTCAACCAGCCGGCGCATATCAACATCAACAGCCTCGAGCTGATGCCGGTGAGCCAGGATTGGGCGGGGTTTGCGATCGATCGGTCGGCCAAGGGGTGAATTCAGGGGGCGCGTCGCGAATGCTTCAGCCCAGCTGCCGCAAGCCTTCCAGGCAGGTCGCCAGGTGATAGGGCGTGGTCGACGGCATGTCATGCCGGCTGACCGCGCCGTTGCCATCGCGGCACTCGTGCCAGCCGCCTGGATGCAGGAAGCGCGTTTCCAGCGCCTGCAACTGGCGTAGCAACCTTTCCTCGCTACCCGGCCGCAGCGCCAGTGCCCGCAAGTACTCGGCCTGGGCCCAGATGCGCTGGGTCGGATCGGTCACATTGCCCTGCACATCCAGCATCGCCAGCACCGCCGAATCCGTCACGCCCTGTTGTTCGGCGTATGCGAAGGCGCGGGCAAGGGAGCCGTGCAACGGGCCGCCACGCAGCAGTGGCGAGGTATCGAGCAGGTAGAACCACTCGAATTGATGCCCAGGCTCGAACCAGTTATCCACAGCACCGCGGGGTTTCTCCAGCATCAGGCCGTGGGCCGGGTCGATGAAATGCACCTGCAGGGCTTCGCACAGCTGCAACAGCGCCTGTCGTACCTGCTCGTCCTCGCGTACTGCCAGCGTTTGCAGGAAGGCTTCGGCCAGATGCATCTGCGGGTTCTGCAAAGGGCCGCTGCCCAGTGCCGACCAGTCTTCGTCCAGGTTTGCCTCGTACAACCCATCATCCCGGGCGAAACGCTCGGCGACGATGCTCAGCGCCGCATTCAGCTTGGCCTCGACCAGTGGCTCGCGCACCTTGCCCCAGTAATGGGCGCAGGCGAAGACGATGAAGGCATGGGTGTAGAGGTCCTTGCGCCGGTCGAGGGGCCGGCCTTCGGCATCGATGCTGTAGAACCAGCCGCCGTGCTCGGCATCATGGAAATGCCGTTGCAGCGAGCGGAACAGCGCTGCGGCCCGCTCGGCCGCGCCCGGCTGCTCGATGCGACTGCTGAACAGGTACAGTTGGCGGGCGCAGGCCATGGCCCGGTAGCGCTGCACTGGCAGTGGCCGGTGCTGACCGTCGAGCGCCTCATAGGGCAGGGCCATCTCGGCATTCCAGCCAGGGCCTTGCCACAAGGGCACGATACGCTCGGCGAAATGCTGGCGGAAACGGGCCACGTAGGGGCGTAGCT
>NZ_JBCGFQ010000032.1:0-63287 GCF_040984075.1 Pseudomonas sp. I2 | reverse complement strand
CCTTCGCCCAGCGCCAGCCCGAGGACAATGCTGCCAACTTCCGCCAGTTGTTCGCCTGGCATGCCGAGGGCAAGCTCAAGCCACTGGTGTCGCAGACCTATCCGCTGGCCGAGGCCGGAACGGCCATCGAGCGGCTGGGGCAACGGCAGGCGGTGGGCAAGCTGGTGGTATTGACCCGCTGAGCGCTGGGGCCTTCAGTTGTCGGCGACGGGCCGCAAAGCGGCCTGTCAGACCTCGCGCAGGTTATGGCAGCGTCGAAACCGCGCCTCTAGGTTGCGATCCGGCATCTGGTGGTGGCGCAAGGCGTTCAAGGTCTGCTCGACATACTCGCGGGTACTGCCGAAGCGGCCCTTGGCACTGGCCAGGATCTGGCTGAACAGGGTATCCGGCAGATTACCGGCATAGCACGGCAGATGCCGCTCCAGGACAAAGCCCAGGGCCTGGACCTTGCTGCCATCGCCCAGCCGGCAATTGAGCCAATGAGGCCGATACGCGGGGTAGGGCATCTCCCGTTGCCACAGGGCCAGCAACGAGTCCTCCAGGCCGTTCTCGTCCAGGCGGTAGGCGAACCCGCTGCACGAGCCGCCACGGTCGAGTCCGAACACCAACCCTGGGCACTCCGGCGTGCCGCGATGTTCGTGCGACCACAGGTACAGGCCGCGATGATAGCCATGCACCCGGGCTCGCTGGCGTTCGACCGCATTGCATTCCGGCCGCCAGATCAGCGAACCATAGGCGAACAACCACACCGGGCCGCCTTCGTGGCGCGCCATGGTCATTCTCATGGAGTTGAGCAATTGCTCGCGGGTCAGTTGCTGGCCGAAATCGAGCGACGGTGGATAGGTGATCTGCCAGGGTGAACTTTCAAGTGCCGACATGCGCTGCCGCCATTATTCAACGTGAACTATCGAAGTGCTGCCCTGCAACTCCTGGACATTCAAAAAGCCATGTTTCGCGGCATGCCGATTCCCGCCCGGATGCGGGCAAGCCTGGCGCCACGGGAGCTGCGTCGAGAACTGGTCTGTAACGTAAGACAGACGCCATCGACACTTCAAGCCCTCGCCACAAGTTTAGTGCACACTTCCGACCATTGGTGCCGATTGTTTCGAGCCGCGTGAAAGTTATTAACCCGCGCAGCAACAATAAGCGGCTTATACTCTTGGTTGGCAACTTTGGTTATTAAGCACGGCACGCCATTGCGGCGAGCCGTCCATCTTCAGCTGCGCGGCGCGTAGGCGAATACGTCGGCACGCATGCGGTGGGCATCCATGCCAGCCTCGACCAGGGCATCGAGAGTGGCGTAGACCATGGTCGGTGAACCGCTGGCATAGACATGCACCTGGTTCAGGTCGCCGATGTCCTCGCAGACGGCTTCATGCAGCAAGCCGCAGCGCCCTTCCCAACCGCACAGGTCGCTGACCACCTTGTGCAGGAAGAGATTCGGCAGGCGCTCCCACTCGTCCCAGTGCTCGATCTGGTAGAAGTCCTCAGGCCGTCGCACGCCCCAGTACAGGTGCACCGGGTGCTTGAAACCCTGGGCGCGGCAGTGCTCGACCAGGCTGTGCATCTGGCCCATGCCGGTGCCAGCGGCGATCAGCACCAGCGGGCCATCGGGCAGCTCGGCCAGGTGGGCATCACCGAAGGGCAGTTCGATACGTGCCACGCGGTCACGCTGCAGTTGCTCGATCAACTGGCGGGCACTGTTCTCCCGCACCAGCACATGCAGCTCCAGCTCGCGCCCGGCATGCGGGGCCGAGGCCAGTGAGAAGGCCGCCTTGCCCGCGCCCTCACGCTCGATCATCAGGTACTGCCCGGCGTGATAGCGTGGTGGCTTGCCGGCTGGAGTGCGCAGCCGCACGCGCCAGACATCGCCGCCCACCTCCACGCACTCGCTCAGGGTGCAGGCCAACGTGCGCACCGGCAGCTCGCCCAGGGCCAGCACACCGTCCCAGAGCAGCACGCAGTCTTCCAGCGGCTCGGCGATGCAGGTGAACAGCTCGCCATGATCGCGGACCTGGCCATCCTGGCGCACGCGCCCTTCCACCAACAACGCCGCACAGGCATGGCAGTTGCCGTTGCGGCAACTGCTCGGGCAGTCATAGCCCAGGCGCCGTGCCGCATCCAGAATCCTTTCCCCGGGTTCGAGTGCCAGTACCGCTCCGGACGGCTGCAAGGTTACCTGCATCAATCTATTCCCAACTGATCCCACAGCTCATCGATACGGCGGGTGACGGCCTCGTCCTTGACGATGGCGCGGCCCCATTCGCGTGTAGTCTCGCCCGGCCACTTGTGCGTCGCGTCCAGGCCCATCTTCGACCCCAGCCCCGATACCGGCGACGCGAAGTCCAGGTAGTCGATCGGCGTGTTGTCGATCATCACCGTATCACGCTTGGGGTCCATGCGCGTGGTGATGGCCCAGATCACATCGTTCCAGTCACGGGCGTTGATGTCATCGTCGGTGACGATAACGAACTTGGTGTACATGAACTGTCGCAGGAACGACCACACGCCCAGCATCACACGCTTGGCGTGACCCGGGTACTGCTTCTTCATGGTCACCACCGCCATGCGGTAGGAACAGCCCTCAGGCGGCAGGTAGAAGTCGACGATCTCCGGGAACTGCTTCTGCAGGATCGGCACGAACACTTCGTTCAGCGCCACGCCGAGGATCGCCGGCTCATCCGGCGGACGCCCGGTGTAGGTGCTGTGGTAGATCGGCTTGCGGCGGTGGGTGATGCGCTCGACGGTGAACACCGGGAAGGTGTCGACCTCGTTGTAGTAGCCGGTGTGGTCGCCGTAGGGGCCTTCCGGTGCGGTCTCGCCCGGGTGGATCACGCCTTCGAGGATGATCTCGGCAGTGGCCGGCACCTGCAGGTCGCTGCCGCGGCACTTGACCAGCTCGGTGCGGTTGCCACGCAGCAGCCCGGCGAAGGCGTATTCGGACAGGGTGTCCGGCACCGGGGTCACGGCACCGAGGATGGTCGCCGGGTCAGCCCCCAGCGCCACCGCCACGGGGAACGGCTGGCCGGGGTGCTTCTCGCACCATTCACGGTAGTCCAAGGCGCCGCCACGGTGGCTCAGCCAGCGCATGATGACCTTGTTGCGGCCAATCAGTTGCTGGCGGTAGATACCCAGGTTCTGGCGGTCCTTGTTGGGGCCACGGGTGACGGTCAGGCCCCAGGTGATCAGCGGCGCCACGTCGCCCGGCCAGCAATGCTGGATCGGCAGCTGGGTCAGGTCGACGTCCTCGCCCTCGACCACCACCTCCTGGCACACCGCGTCCTTGACTACCTTCGGTGCCATGGACACGACCTTCTTGAAGATCGGCAGCTTCGACCAGGCATCCTTCAGCCCTTTCGGCGGCTCGGGCTCCTTGAGGAAGGCCAGCAGCTTGCCGATCTCGCGCAGTTCGTCGACCGACTCGGCGCCCATGCCCATGGCCACCCGCTCCGGGGTGCCGAACAGGTTGCCCAACACGGGTATGTCGAAGCCCGTGGGCTTTTCGAACAGCAGCGCCGGACCCTTGGCGCGCAGGGTGCGGTCGCAGACTTCGGTCATTTCCAGGACGGGGGAGATCGGAACCTGGATGCGCTTGAGTTCACCGCGCTGCTCCAGGCCTCGGATGAAGTCGCGCAGGTCGCGATACTGCATGCATGAGCCTCGTGGTTGGCCGTATCGGTCGGGGTTGCAGAGTGTAGCGCCGTTCAGGGCCCAATGGCCAAAAATGACTTGGGGCCGCTTCGCGCCCTTCGCAGGCAAGCCCGCTCCCCCAGGTTCGTGCGATCCCTGTGGGAGCGGGCTTGCCCGCGAAGGGCTGCGAAGCAGCCCCAATTCACTGTGCGGTGGTGCTTATTTGCGCTTCATCGACAGGAAGAACTCGTCGTTGGTCTTGGTCTGCTTGAGCTTGTCGACCAGGAACTCGATGGCAGCGACTTCGTCCATCGGGTGCAGCAGCTTGCGCAGGATCCACATGCGCTGCAGTTCGTCGTCGGCGGTCAGCAGCTCTTCGCGGCGGGTACCGGACTTGTTGATGTTGATGGCCGGGAACACGCGCTTCTCGGCGATGCGGCGGTCCAGCGGCAGCTCCATGTTGCCGGTGCCCTTGAACTCTTCGTAGATCACCTCGTCCATCTTCGAGCCGGTCTCGACCAGCGCGGTGGCGATGATGGTCAGCGAACCGCCTTCCTCGATGTTGCGGGCGGCACCGAAGAAGCGCTTGGGCTTCTCCAGGGCGTGGGCGTCGACACCACCGGTCAGCACCTTGCCGGAGCTCGGGATGACGGTGTTGTAGGCACGGGCCAGGCGGGTGATGGAGTCGAGCAGGATGACCACGTCCTTCTTGTGCTCGACCAGGCGCTTGGCCTTCTCGATCACCATCTCGGCGACCTGCACGTGGCGGGTCGGCGGCTCGTCGAAGGTCGAGGCGACCACTTCGCCGCGCACGGTGCGCTGCATCTCGGTCACTTCTTCCGGACGTTCGTCGATCAGCAGCACGATCAGGTGGCATTCGGGGTTGTTGCGGGTGATGTTGGCCGCGATGTTCTGCAGCATGATCGTCTTGCCCGCTTTCGGCGGGGCGACGATCAGGCCGCGCTGGCCCTTGCCGATCGGGGCGCACAGGTCGATGACGCGGCCGGTGAGGTCTTCGGTGGAACCGTTGCCGGCTTCCATCTTCAGGCGCTCGTTGGGGAACAGCGGCGTCAGGTTCTCGAACAGGATCTTGTTCTTGGCGTTTTCCGGGCGGTCGAAGTTGATGGTGTCGACCTTCAGCAGGGCGAAGTAGCGCTCCCCTTCCTTCGGCGGACGGATCTTGCCGACGATGGTGTCGCCGGTGCGCAGGTTGAAGCGACGGATCTGGCTGGGCGAGACGTAGATGTCGTCAGGGCCGGCCAGATAGGATGCATCCGCCGAACGCAGGAAACCGAAACCATCCTGGAGAATCTCCAGCACGCCGTCACCCGAGATCTCTTCGCCGCTTTTCGCGTGTTTCTTCAACAGGGCGAAAATCACGTCCTGCTTGCGCGAACGGGCCATGTTTTCGATGCCCATCTGTTCGGCCATTTCCAGCAGATCGGTAATCGGCTTTTGCTTGAGTTCAGTCAGGTTCATAAGGGGAGTGACGTAATCATGTAAGAAGGGAGAATTAAGCTTCTGGCTTAATGAAGCCGCGCCGCGAGATGGCGACAGGATCGCGTACTGATTCGAATTAGGAGTGCGTCGGCGACGGCGTGCAGAGGGCACTGAAGGAACAGTGCGAGGCCGAATGTAACACTTGCTTTTTTCGGCGTCTAGTGCTCGGAAAAAGAAAAGCCCCGCAGTTGCGGGGCCTTTTCACATCACAGGTGGGCGTCGAGGAACGCGGCCAGCTGCGACTTGGACAGGGCACCGACCTTGGTGGCCTCGACGTTGCCGTTCTTGAACAGCATCAGGGTCGGGATACCGCGCACGCCATGCTTGGCCGGGGTTTCCTGGTTCTCGTCGATGTTCAGCTTGGCGACGGTCAGCTTGCCCTCGTAGGTGGCGGCGATGTCGTCCAGGACCGGAGCGATCATCTTGCATGGGCCGCACCATTCGGCCCAGTAGTCGACCAGCACCGGGCCTTGAGCCTGCAGAACGTCGGCTTCGAAGCTGGCGTCGGTGACATGTTTGATTTTGTCGCTCATGGAAATCTCCAAGGTCGTAAGCAATAAAAAACGTTGCCCATCATAGCCGCACCTACGCCCTACAGGAAGTCACGGCCGATTGAGTGTAACTATAGTTGTGCAAGACACCGCGAATCGAAACTGTCACACGGCTGTCATAGCATTCCAACACACCTTGCCTTGCATCAAGCCTTGCAATGCCATGCGTTGGCGTCCGTCCACGATCGTGGCACGATTGCCAGGTTATCGACCGAGAACATCGAGATCATGCCGCATACCACCGCGAAGAACCTGTCTTTGATCGCCGCCATCGACCTTGGCTCCAACAGCTTCCACATGGTCGTGGCCAAGGCCCACCACAGCGAGATCCGCATTCTCGAGCGGCTGGGGGAAAAGGTTCAGCTGGCCGCCGGCATCAGCGAGGAGCGCCAGCTCAGCGAAGAAGCCATGCAACGCGGCCTCGAGTGCCTCAAGCGCTTCGCCCAGCTGATCAACGGCCTGCCCGCCGGCGCCGTGCGCATCGTCGGTACCAACGCCCTGCGCGAGGCGCGCAACCGCAACGAATTCATCCAGCGCGCCGAAGCCATCCTCGGCCACCCGGTGGAGGTCATCTCCGGTCGCGAGGAAGCGCGCCTGATCTACCTGGGCGTGTCGCACACCCTGGCCGATACCCCTGGCAAGCGCCTGGTCGCCGACATCGGCGGCGGCAGCACCGAGTTCATCATCGGCCAGCGCTTCGAGCCGTTGCTGCGCGAAAGCCTGCAGATGGGCTGTGTCAGCTTCACCCAGCGCTATTTCCGCGACGGCAAGATCACCCCGGCGCGCTACGCCCAGGCCTACACCTGCGCACGCCTGGAACTGATGAGCATCGAGAACGCCCTGCACCGCCTGACCTGGGACGAGGCCATCGGCTCTTCCGGCACCATTCGTGCCATCGGCGCCGCCATCAAGGCCGGTGGCCTGGGCAACGGCGAGGTCAATGCCGAAGGCCTGGTCTGGCTCAAGCGCAAGCTGTTCAAGCTCGGCGAGACCGACAAGATCGACTTCGACGGCGTCAAGCCAGACCGCCGCGCCATCTTCCCGGCGGGCCTGGCGATCCTCGAGGCGATCTTCGACGCCCTCGAGCTGCAACGCATGGATCACTGCGAGGGCGCCCTGCGCGAAGGCGTGCTGTACGACCTGCTGGGCCGTCACCACCACGAGGACGTGCGCGAGCGCACACTCAATTCGCTGATGGAGCGCTATCACGTCGACCAGGGCCAGGCGGCGCGGGTCGAGCGCAAGGCCCTGCATGCCTTCGACCAGGTCGCCGAGGCCTGGGGGCTGGAGCAAGGCAACTGGCGTGACCTGCTGAGCTGGGCGGCGAAAGTCCACGAAGTGGGGCTGGACATCGCCCACTACCACTACCACAAGCACGGCGCCTACCTGATCGAGCACTCCGACCTGTCCGGCTTCTCCCGCGAGGACCAGCAGATGTTGGCCCTGCTGGTACGCGGCCACCGCCGCAACATCCCCAAGGACCGGTTCGCCGAGTTCGGCGACGAAGGCATCCAGCTGATCCGCCTGTGCGTGCTGCTGCGCTTCGCCATCCTCTTCCACCACATCCGCGGTACCCAGCAGATGCCGAAGGTCGTGCTGCAGGCCGGCGAAGGCAGCCTGGACGTGGTTTTCCCCGACGGTTGGCTGGAACAGCACCCGCTGACCCAGGCCGACTTCGCCAACGAGGCGCAGTGGCTGGACCGGGTCGGCTTCGTCCTCAGCGTACGTTGAGGACCGGGTTGCTCAGGCGCTCCAACAGGGTCGCCTGGGCATTGCGCGGGTTCTGGTTGCCGGTCGGCGTACTGCGCACGTAGCGGCCGTCCGGCTGCAGGATCCAGGCGTGGGTGTTGTCGGTCAGGTAGCTTTCCAGCTCCTTCTTGACCCGCAGCAGCAGCTTCTTGCCCTCCACCGGGAAGCAGGTCTCGACACGCTTGTCGAGGTTGCGCTCCATCCAGTCGGCGCTGGACAGGAAGATCTGTTCTTCGCCGCCATTGAGGAAGTAGAACACCCGCGTGTGCTCGAGGAAGCGGCCGATGATCGAGCGCACCTGGATGTTGTGCGACACCCCGGGGATGCCCGGCCGCAGGCAGCACATGCCACGCACCACCAGGTCGATGCGCACGCCGGCCTGACTGGCCTTGTACAGCGCACGGATGACCTTGGCGTCGGTCAGCGAGTTGAACTTGGCGATGATGTGCGCCGGCTTGCCTTCCTGGGCGAACTGGGTCTCCCGGGCGATCATGTCGAGCATGCCCTTCTTCAGGGTGAAGGGGGCGTGCAGGAGCTTCTTCATGCGCAGGGTCTTGCCCATGCCGATCAGCTGGCTGAACAACTTGCCGACGTCCTCGCAGAGGGCATCGTCGGAGGTGAGCAGGCTGTAGTCGGTATACAGGCGGGCGTTGCCGGCGTGGTAGTTACCCGTGCCCAGGTGGGCGTAGCGCACGATCTCGCCCTGCTCGCGGCGCAGGATCAGCATCATCTTGGCGTGGGTCTTGAAGCCGACCACACCGTAGATCACCACCGCGCCAGCCGCTTGCAGGCGGCTGGCCATCTGCAGGTTGGACTCTTCGTCGAAACGCGCGCGCAGCTCGATCACCGCGGTGACCTCCTTGCCGTTGCGCGCCGCATCCACCAGGGCGTCGACGATTTCCGAGTTGGCGCCGCTGCGGTACAGGGTCTGGCGCACGGCGAGCACGTGCGGATCCTTGGCGGCCTGGCGCAGCAGGTCGATCACCGGGGTGAAGGACTCGAACGGGTGCATCAGCAGCACGTCCTGCTTGCTCACCACGCTGAAGATGTTGTCGGCGTTCTGCAGCAGCTTGGGGATGCCCGGGGTGAACGGGGTGTACTGCAGCTCCGGATGGCTGTCCAGGCCAGTGATGCTGAACAGGCGGGTCAGGTTGACCGGGCCGTTGACCTGGTACAGCTCGCTCTCGCTCAGGCTGAACTGCTTGAGCAGGTAGTCGGACAGGTGTTTCGGACAGGTGTCAGCCACCTCCAGGCGCACGGCGTCGCCATAGCGGCGCGAGAACAGCTCGCCGCGCAGGGCTCGGGCCAAGTCCTCGACATCTTCCGAATCCAGCGCCAGGTCGGCGTTACGGGTCAGGCGGAACTGATAGCAGCCCTTGACCTTCATGCCCTGGAACAGGTCGTCGGCATGGGCGTGGATCATCGACGACAGGAACACGTAGTTATCGCCCGGGCCACCGACCTCCTCCGGCACACGGATCACCCGTGGCAACAGGCGCGGCGCCGGGATGATGGCCAGGCCCGAATCACGGCCGAAGGCATCGACACCCTCGAGTTCGACGATGAAGTTCAGGCTCTTGTTGACCAGCAACGGGAACGGGTGGGTCGGGTCGAGGCCGATCGGGGTGATGATCGGCGCGATCTCGTCACGGAAGAAGCGGCGCACCCAGGTCTTGAGCTTGGGCGTCCAGTAGCGACGGCGGATGAAGCGGATCTGGTGTTTCTCCAGCTCCGGCAGCAGCACATCGTTGAGGATCGCGTACTGGCGCTCCACCTCGCTATGCACCAGGTCGCTGATCCGCGCCAGGGCCTGGTGCGGCTGCAAGCCGTCGGCGCCGGCCTGCTCGCGGGCGAAGGTGATCTGCTTCTTCAGGCCCGCGACGCGGATCTCGAAGAACTCGTCCAGGTTGCTGGAGAAGATCAGCAGGAACTTCAGACGCTCGAGCAGCGGGTAGGACTCGTCCAGCGCCTGTTCCAGCACGCGGATGTTGAACTGCAGCTGGGAAAGCTCGCGATGAATGTACAGGCTGCTGTCGTCCAGGCTCGGGATGGCGATCGCCGGAGCCGGTGCGGGCGCCGGTGCCTCGGGGGCGGGCTCCGGAGCCGTCGGCAGGTCCGGCGGCGTCTGTACCATCTCCTCGGGGATCGCCTGGGCGTCCTTGATCTCGACAGGGGTTAGCACTTCATTATTCATCTGACGTTCCTGGAGGGCCTTATTGCCCTCTCAACAATTGAGCGGCACGGACGGCGAAGTAGGTCAGGATGCCATCGGCGCCTGCCCGTTTGAAAGCAGTGAGGGACTCGAGGATCACGGCCTCGCTGAGCCAGCCGTTCTGGATCGCGGCCATGTGCATGGCGTATTCGCCGCTGACCTGGTAGGCGAAGGTCGGCACCTTGAACTCGGCCTTCACCCGGTGAACGATGTCCAGGTACGGCATGCCCGGCTTGACCATGACCATGTCGGCGCCTTCGGCCAGGTCGGTGGCCACTTCGTGCAGGGCCTCGTCGCTGTTGGCCGGGTCCATCTGATAGGAAGCCTTGTTGGCCTTGCCCAGGTTCAGCGCCGAGCCGACCGCGTCGCGGAACGGGCCATAGTAGGCACTGGCGTACTTGGCGGAGTAGGCCATGATGCGCACGTTGACGTGGCCGGCCAGTTCCAGGGCCTCGCGGATCGCCTGCAGGCGGCCGTCCATCATGTCCGAGGGGGCGACCACCTGGGCGCCGGCCTCGGCGTGAGACAGTGCCTGGCGTACCAGCGCATCGACGGTGATGTCGTTCTGCACGTAGCCTTCTTCATCGAGGATGCCGTCCTGACCGTGGGTGGTGAACGGGTCGAGAGCAACGTCGGTGATCACACCCAGCTCCGGGAAGCGTGCACGCAGGGCGCGGGTGGCGCGCTGGGCGATGCCGTCCGGGTTCCAGGCCTCGGCACCGTCGAGGGACTTCTTCTCCACCGGGGTGACCGGGAACAGCGCCAGCGCCGGGATCCCCAGCTCGACCCAGCCCTGCGCGGCCTCCAGCAGCAGGTCGATGGACAGGCGCTCGACGCCCGGCATGGACGGCACCTCTTCGCGACGGTTCTGGCCATCGAGCACGAACACCGGCAGGATCAGGTCATCGACGGTCAGGGTGTTCTCGCGAACCAGCCGACGGGAGAATTCGTCCCGGCGGTTGCGACGCAGGCGGGTAGCAGGAAACAGGCGGTTGGCGGGGGTAAAGCTCACGGCAGACTCCTGAGCCCGCGCAGGCGGGCTAGCGCGACAGTTATAAGCGGCCATTATGACGCTTGGATGACAGGCTGGGGCAACCCTGTGACCCGTGGCCGCAGCCATTGTCCTTGTAGGAATTGTTCACGTCGAGACACATTTGGACACTTTCCCGAACGCGCATGACGGAGTAGGCTGCGCGTTCATTTCGCCAGCACCCCAGAAAATGCTTCAACAATTCCTGCAGGATTTCGGCTACTTTGCCCTTTTTCTCGGCACGTTTTTTGAAGGTGAGACCATCCTGGTTCTCGCGGGCTTCCTTGCGTTCCGCGGATACATGGACATCAACCTGGTGGTGCTGACAGCCTTCTTCGGCAGTTATGCCGGCGACCAGCTCTGGTACTTCATGGGCCGCCGCCACGGCCGCGCCATCCTCGCGCGCAAGCCACGCTGGCAGGCAATGGGCGACCGGGCGCTGGACCATATCCGCCGCCATCCCGACATCTGGGTACTGAGCTTTCGCTTCGTCTACGGCCTGCGCACGGTGATGCCCGTGGCCATCGGCCTGTCGGGCTACTCACCGCGACGCTACCTGCTGCTCAACGGCATCGGCGCCGCGGTCTGGGCCTTGGCCCTGGGCGTAGCCGCCTACCATTTCGGCGCCATCCTCGAAGGCCTGCTGGGCAACGTGAAGAAATACGAGCTATGGGTGCTCGGTGGCCTGCTGGTGCTGGGCGGCCTGCTCTGGCTGCGCCGGCGTTTCCGCACCCTGCGCGCGGAGCGCAAGGCGGCGGCAGAGGGCCAGGGCCCAGAGGCTGAGCAGACTGTAGCCCAGCAGCAGGGCCCAGGCCAGGAGCGTGACCGTCCCTAGCCCTAGGGCGCCGGCCAGGTACAGCGCCAGCGCATTCGACGCCAGGCGCAGCAGCTCCAGGCGCGTGGCCCAGGGCCGGTTCTCCAGCGCCGCGCCGAGCGCGAACAAGCCGAACACCATCACCGTCCAGCCCAGCACCAGGGCCGCCGCCGACACCTGCCCGTCCACGTCCATCAGGTAACTGCCCAAGGCGACGTAGGCGGCGAACTGCGCCGTCACATAGACCTGCTGCGCCCGCCCGAGGGGAATCTCGAATTTACGAAAGCGCGCCAGGTCGGGCTTGGCCTGTGGATAACGTGCCGCCACATCCGCCGGGCGCCAGCCGGTGGGCATGAACCAGATGCGCAGTTTGTCGCGCCAGCGGCGCGTGCGCCGGGCGTCGTTCCAGAGCTGGGCATAGAACTGCAAGTTGGCCCACAGCGGGTTCCAGCTGGCCAGGGGTGTGGTCACGCCGAACACCACCGGCTCGCGCGGGTCTTCTTCCTGAAAGGTGCCGAACAGGCGATCCCAGATAATGAACACGCCGCCGTAGTTGCGATCCAAGTACACAGGATTCTGCGCATGGTGGACGCGATGGTTGGACGGCGTGATCAATACCCACTCGAACCAGCCCAGCTTGGGCACATGCCGGGTGTGCACCCAGAACTGGTACAGCAGGTTCAGCGAAGCCACGGTGACGAAGACCAGCGGCGGCACGCCGAGCAGCGCCAGCGGCAGGTAGAAGATCCACGAGAAGATGAAGCCGCTGCTGGTCTGGCGCAGGGCCGTGGTGAGGTTGTATTCCTCGCTCTGGTGGTGCACCGAATGCGCGGCCCAAAGGACGTTGCGCTCATGGCCCAAGCGATGCAGCCAGTAGTAGCACAGGTCGTAGAGCACGAAGGCCAGCACCCACACCCACCAGGCCGTACCCGGCAGCGGCAGCAGCGCCAGGTGCTCCCAGGCCAGGGCATAGGTCACCAGCCCCACCCCCTTGGTCAGCAGCCCCGTGCTGGTCGACAGCACGCCGGTGCTCAGGCTGTTGATCGAGTCGGCCAGGCGGTAGTTGCGCTGGCCGCGCACACGGTCGGCGAGCAGTTCCACGGCGATCAGCACGAAGAAGAACGGTACGGCCAGCAGGATCAGGTCCATGGGCAACGATCTCCAGGGTGGTCCATGAAGATTAGGCGCTGCCCACAGAGAACCCTATGGCGACATCTGCCAAACTAGAGGACATTTAGCGCCTCGACACTGGAGTAATGAGCATGACGAAAAAAGTTGCGGTGATTCTTTCCGGCTGTGGCGTGTACGACGGCGCCGAGATCCATGAAAGCGTGATCACCCTGTTGCGCCTCGACCAGCGCGGCGCGCAGGTGCAGTGCTTCGCGCCGAACATCGCGCAGATGCACGTGATCGACCACCTGACCGGTCAGCCGATGCCCGAGTCGCGCAATGTTTTGGTCGAGTCGGCCCGCATCGCCCGTGGCGAGGTCAAGGACATCCGCGAGGCCAAGGCCGAGGATTTCGACGCGCTGATCGTGCCGGGCGGCTTCGGCGCAGCGAAGAACCTGTCCAACTTTGCCGTCGAGGGTGCCAACTGCACCGTCAACCCTGACGTGCTGGCCCTGGCCGAAGCCTTCGCCGAGGCCGGCAAGCCAGTCGGCCTGATCTGCATCTCGCCGGCCCTGGCGGCGAAGATCTATGGCCCAGGCGTGGTCTGCACCATCGGTACCGATGCCGACACCAGCGCAGCCGTGGTGAAGATGGGCGCCACCCACGAGGAATGCGATGTGCACGACATCGTCGAGGACACCCAGCGCAAGCTGGTGACCACCCCGGCGTACATGCTCGCCCAGTCGATCAGCGAGGCGGCCAGCGGGATCTACAAGCTGGTGGACCGGGTGCTGGAGCTGACTCACGAGGGTGAGCAGTAAGCCCCCGCAGCCTGCCTTGCAAATATTGGGGCGGCTTCGCGCCCCAATAGCGGCTTGGGTTCAATGCGCCAGTCAGGCTAGACCTTGGCCAACCGGGTCAGGATCCGGTCCAAGGCATTGGCGAACGCCTGCTTCTCCCGATCCCCGTAGGGTGCCTGCCCGCCACCGACCTGGCCCTGCTCCCGTAGCTCGGTGAACAGATTACGCACCGCCAGCCGCTCGCCCATGTTGCGCTCGTCGAACTCGCGCCCGCGCGGGTCGAGGGCTGCCACACCCTTCTTGATCAGGCGATCGGCCAGGGGCACGTCGCTACAGATCACCAGCTCGCCCGGCACGGCGTGCTCGACCAGATAGTCGTCGGCCGCATCCATGCCGCTGGGCACCACGATCAGCCGCACGCAGGCGAACGCCGGCTTGATCTGCGCCTGGCCGGCCACCAGTACCACCTCGAACTTGCGCTTGAGGGCGAACTTGACGATCAGGTCCTTGGCCGCCTTGGGGCAGGCGTCGGCATCGATCCATACACGCATCTCTGTGATTCCTATGCAGCCAGGCCCCCGGGTGGGACCACTGCCGATATTGTGTCAGGTCCGGCCCATTCGCGGGCAAGCCCACTCCTAGCCGGCTGCCGCGCGCCGCTTCTGCGCCAGACGACTACGTCCATAGAGCACCATGATCGCCAGCAACGCCACCACCTGCGCCGCCAACGAATACGCATCGGCATGGATCCCCAGCCAGTCGAACTCGAAGAACGCCACCGGCCGCGTGCCCAGCACACCGGCCTCCTGCAAGGCCTTGACGCCATGCCCGGCGAACACCACCGACAGCGCGCACAACAGCGCCGCATTGATGCTGAAGAACAATGCCAGCGGCAACTTGGCCGAACCCCGCAGGATCACCCAGGCCAGGCCCACCAGCAGCACCAGCGCCGTGGCGCCGCCGGCCAGCACGGCCCGGTGCCCGGCAGGCCCTGCCTGCAGCCACAGGGTTTCGTAGAACAGGATCACCTCGAACAACTCGCGGTACACCGAGAAGAACGCCAGCACCGCGAAGCCGAAGCGCCCACCGCCGCTGAGCAGGCTGCTCTTGATGTAGTCTTGCCAGGCCGCGGCGTGGCGCCGGTCGTGCATCCATACGCCGAGCCACAGCACCATCACGCTGGCGAACAGCGCCGTGCAGCCTTCGAGCAGCTCGCGCTGGGCGCCGCCGACATCGATCACGTAGGCCGCCAGGGCCCAGGTGGCGAAACCGGCGACCAGCGCCAGGCCCCAACCGACGTTGACGCTGCGCACCGCCGACTGTTGCCCGGTATTGCGCAGGAAGGCGAGGATCGCCGCCAGCACCAGGATCGCCTCGAGCCCTTCGCGCAACAGGATCAGCAGGCCGGAGATGTAGCTGAGCGACCAGCTCAAGCCATCGCTGCCCAGGCGCTTGGCCGCCTCGTCGAGCTTGGCCTTGGCCTCGGCCAGGCGTTGCTCGGCCTGGGCGACCGGCAGGCCGTCCTGCAGCGACTGCCGGTAGGCCATCAGCGCCTTCTCGGTGTCCTTGCGGGCCTGGGTGTCGATGTTGTCCAGGGAGCTCTCCACCAGCTCGAAGCCTTCCAGGTAGGCTGCCACCGACAGGTCGTAGGCCTGGTCGTGGTCGCCCTCGCGGTAGGCAGCCAGGCTCTTGTCCAGGGTGCTGGCGGTGTATTCGAGCAGTTGCGCCGGGCCGCGCTTGACCTGCGGCGGCTGGGCGCGCTGGGCGCGGAACGCCGCCACGGCCTCGGCACCTTCGTTGGTGGCGACCTCGGCTGGGGTCTGGCGGGTCAGGTCGGCCAGGTTCCAGGCCCGGTCACCTTTGGCCGCCTCGGGGTCGGCAGTGAAGCTGGCGATATAGGCCGCCACGTCCCAGCGTTGGCGCTCGTCGAGCTGGTCGGCGAACGACGGCATCTCGGTGCCATCGATGCCCAGCCCCAGGGTGTTGTAGAGGTCGAACAGGCTCAGCTGGTCGAGCCGCTCGGTGCTGCGCAGGTTGGCCGGCGGCGGCTCCAGGCCTACACCGGCCGGGCCGTCGCCAGCAC
This sequence comes from Pseudomonas sp. I2, assembly GCF_040984075.1. Taxonomy (NCBI): domain Bacteria; kingdom Pseudomonadati; phylum Pseudomonadota; class Gammaproteobacteria; order Pseudomonadales; family Pseudomonadaceae; genus Pseudomonas; species Pseudomonas sp. I2. The sequence goes on along the minus strand of NZ_JBCGFQ010000032.1, from coordinate 47,808 downwards.
CGCTGTCGCCATGGCAGATCGCGCAGTTCTGCGCATACAGCGACGCGCCGCGGGCCGGGTCCGGCGTGATCACCGGGGCCTGGCTGACCTCGTAGGCCACGGCCAGGCGGGCGCCCAGCTGACGCGCCTGGCGGGCGACGCTGGCCCCGTCCTGGCGCTGGTCGATGGTCTCGCGCAGCGCCTGGACGCCCTGCACCAATGCCTCGCGCTCGGCATGGGCCGGGAGGCCGTCGACCAGGCCGGCCAGGACCGCGCTGAACTCCTGCTGCTCGCGGTATTCCCCCTCGTCCAGCACCTTGCCGTCGCGCACCGTCGGCGGGTAGTCGGCGCCGATGTAGCCCAGCAGGTGCAAGGCCTTGGTCGCCTCGGCAGGGGTTTCTGCCAGCACCAGGGTGCTGCACAGCGCCAGCACCGGCCAGAGCAGCCAGGCGAACAGTCGGGAACGGGAAATCATGGCCAATCTCAACGCAAACACGAAAGCGAACATTGTTCACTTCCACTTTCCCCGGCTCAAGGCTCCCGGGCAGATTTCATGAAAAATCTTGAGACAATTCTCTGAGTGATGGCACTCGAGTAAAAAATGAGATCAACGGGCCATCATATAGCCATAACCTTCGTTATAATCCCGCCGCTTTTTGATAGCCATTTGAAATCACGGCGCTCAGCGCCTTCATTTGTTCCAGGGAAAGAAGATCAACGATGGTACGCGCCCTCCCCTTGGCGACCCTGCTCGCCGCCTTGCAGCTGACTGGCTGCGCCGCCTTCCGTAGCTACGACAGCGAACTGCAGCAAACCAACCAGCACCTGGTGGCCGGCAACGTCGATGCCGCCCTGGCCGTGCTGGAAAGCAATAACAAGGGCGAGGACAAGGACCTGCTCTACTACTTCGAAAAAGGCGAACTGCTGCGCTCCAAGGGCGACCTGCAAGGCAGCCAGGATGCCTGGCGTGCCGCCGACGATGTGGTGTTCCGCTGGGAAGAGTCGGTAAAACTGGACACCGAGAAGTACCTCAGCCAGTTCGGCAGCTACCTGGTCAACGACAAGGTGCGCCGCTACGAAGGCTACGACTACGAAAAGGTCATGCTGACCACCCAGATGGCCTTGAACCTGCTGGCGCAGAACGATTTCGAAGGGGCCCGCACCGAAATCAAGAAAACCCACGAGCGCGAAGCGGTGATCGCCGAGTTGCGCGACAAGGAATACCTCAAGCGCGAGGAAGAGGCCGAGAAGGAAGGGGTCAAGACCGAGTTCAAGGAGCTGCAGGGCTACCCGGTCGCCAGCCTCGACGACCCGGAAGTGGTCAACCTCAAGAACAGCTACCAGAGCGCCTTCAGCCACTACCTCTCCGGTTTCGTCTACGAGGCCCTGGGCGAAAAAGGCCTGGCCGCACCAGGCTACCGCAAGGCCGCCGAGCTGCGCCCGAACACCCCGTTGCTGGAGCAGGCCCTGCTGGACCTGGACAAGCACGACGCCAAGACCACCGACAGCGACGTGCTGATCGTGGTCCAGAGCGGCCTGGCCCCGGCGCGTGACTCCGTGCGCATTCCGTTGCCGCTGCCGATCGATGGCAACCTGGTGATCACCCCGCTGTCGTTCCCGGTGATGAAGGAAGACACCTCCACCGCCCACTTCAGCGAGATCTACCTGAACGACAAGGCGCAGCCGCTGACCGCCCTCAACAGCACCAGCGCCATGTCCCGCCGCGCCCTGCGCGACGACATGCCCGGCATCATCCTGCGCACCAGCGTACGTGCCATCACCCGTGGCGTCGCGCAGAAGAAGATGAACGAAGTCAACCCGCTGGCCGGTCTGGCCATGGGTATCGCCTCGGCCGTGGTCGAGGGTGCCGACACCCGCACCTGGCGCACCCTGCCCAACCAAACCCAGGTCGCCCGCGTGCGCCTGGCCCAGGGCGAACACCGTCTGAGCCTGCCGTCGAGCCTCGGCGGCAGCCAGATCAAGGTGAAGATCGAGCGCCCCTACCAGGTGGTCAGCCTGCGCGTGGTCGGCAACCAGGTCTTCGCCGGCGGCCCTGCCGTGGAAGTCGCGCCGCAAGCCCAGGACCAGGCCATCGCCAGCCTCAAGTAACCTCAAGGAACGAACATGCGCAGAACATGCCTCGCCCTGGTCGCAGCCGCCCTCCTGGCCGGCTGCGCCACCCCGCCCCCGGCCCCGGGCAGCGCCGCCAGCAAGGTGGTGACCATGGGCCAGCTGGATGACTTCGACATCGGCCCGATGCGCGTCGCCCGCGAGAACGGCTTCCTCACCGTCAAAGTGGGGCTGAACAACACCAGCCGCAGTACCCAGACCCTGTACTACCGCTTCGCCTGGCTGGGCAACGACGGGTTCCCGGTGGCCGACGAGGAAAGCTGGAAAACCCTCACCTTGTACGGCAAGCAGGCGAGCTTCCTGCCGGCCATCGCCCCGGTGCCCCAGGCGACTGACTTCCGCCTCGAAGTCCACACCCGGTAACCCCTTTCAGGAGCATTTTCGATGTTTGCACGCATTACCCTCGCCGCCCTCTCTATCGCCCTGGTCAGCGGCTGCAGCACCACCTCGCCGGTTCTTGGCGGCAAGAACATCAGCTACGGCGACAGCAAGGCCGTTGAGTTGGTGACCAACGAGTTCGGCTCCACCGACCTGCAGATGATCGCCGAGAGCATGACCCGCTCCCTGGCCCAGTCCGGCGTGCTGCACGGCCGCCCGGTGGTGCAGGTGTACGACGTGAAGAACAAGACCAGCGAGTACATCGATACCCGCGAAATCACCACCTCGATCAAGACCCAGCTGATGAAGTCCGGCGTGGCGCGCTTCGCCAGCGACAACACCGACATGCAGAGCCAGGTCGACCAGCTCAAGCTGCAGAACCAGAGCGGCCTGTACAAGAAGAACACCGTGGCCAAGACCGGCAACATGATCGCCGCCCAGTACCGCCTGGAAGGCTCGATCAGCTCCATCGTCAAGCGCAGCAGCGACTACAAGGACGTGTTCTACAAGTTCAGCCTGCAGCTGGTGGACGTGGAAAGCGGCCTGGCCGAGTGGATGGACGAAAAAGAAATCCGCAAGACCACGGAGCGCTGACCGATGCGTGCATGGATGGCAATGATCGGCCTGGCCTGTGCGTTCAGCGCGCAGGCGGCCCCGAAGGTCGCGGTCACCGACCTGGCCTACCAGGAGCGTGTGGAGCAGTACATCCACACCATCAACGCCCAGAGCAACCACCAGGCCGGCCTGTACCACGCCAGCGGCTCGGCGAGCTACAGCGAGCATGTGAGCCTGGAGAGCTATATCGAGCAGACCGAACTGCGCAAGTTCAGTGGCGATATCAAAGGCGAGATCCTCAAGAGCGGGATGTTCCAGCTGGTGCAGGGCACGCCCTACACCGCCTCGTCCAGCGAGAACGTCTACGATGTGATCGCGCGGATCAGGAGCGGTGCCTTCGAGGGGGCCGACTACGTGCTGTTCGGCACCTTGTCGGACATCGACTTCCAGCGCGACATCACCTCGCTGGACCATACCGACAGCTACTCGGCGGTGCTGGGCCTGAGCGTGGTGGCGGACTTCAGCCTGATCGACACCCGCACCTACGAGATCACCTCGGCGTTCACCGCCATGGGTGAGGGGCAGGACACCAAGCTGGTGAAAAGCCAGGATGCGCGGGTGACCCTGAACCGGCCGCGGGTGGTACGGGAGGCGTCGAAAGAGCTAGGCCTGGATGTGGCGCAGCAGTTGGCCGAGCAGCTGGGAGGCCCGTTGCCTGGGCAACCCACGCGGCCAACGGGCGGCGGCAACCTGCCGCCTGATGAGCCGGCGCAAATTCTGCGCTGAGCCTTGGGGGCTGCTTTGCAGCCCAATCGCTGGCAAGCCAGCTCCCACAGGGTCCTGCGGGGTTCACAAATCATGTGTCATGCAGAGAAAACTGTGGGAGCCGGCTTGCCGGCGATGGGGCGCGAAGCGGCCCCTGCGATACCGAGCCACTCGCAAGAGGGGCACGGTACCGATCAAAGCCAGACAGCATCCCAGTGCGGATAATCCCCAATCCTCTCAACCAGGCCGGCCCGCTTCGGATTCATGACGATATAGCGCGCCACAGCCTGCACATCCTCTTCCCGACGCAAAGCCCGATCATGCAATCCCTGCTGCCAGAATCGTCCGCTTCGCCCTTGAAGCGCATTGATTGCCTGGGTACTGCGTGACTTCACCCGTCGCATCAGGGTCTTCAGATCCACCGCACCCAACTCCACCAGCCAGTGGAAATGATCAGGCATTACCACCCAGGCCAGGGATCGGGCGTCTCCTTCTTCATGCGCCTTGCGCAGCTGAGTGATAAGCAGACGAGCCACCTGCAGATTTCCCAGTACCGGGGCTCTGTATAGCGTCGTGCTGGTCAGCAGGTACAACCTGCCCGGTTCGGAGAATCGGCCGAGTCTCAACTGATTGGAATGGGGACGATCCATGTGCCCAGCTCCTGCTTTTTGCAGGCCCGGCTAGTGGCTGCGGCTTCGTTCGGACAGGGATGAATTGGCACCTCGTGTGTCATTTGATTCCCACAAGGGCTTCGCTCTTGATCGCTGGCGAGCCAGCCTCCAGAGGTTCAGCGCTCTTGAATATTTGTCCCTACCTGACATTTCTACCAGTTGGCAACGTCCACCGATGCCAGCATGCTCATCGCTGCTCAGTCACTTTCTAAAGACTTTCATCATGAAAAAAAACAAAGGACGGAGATTGCTCTTCTACCAGAACAACCACCTGTACCTTGAGCTCATCGGCAGTGAAAGCCACATCCTCTTGCGCCATCAGAACAGAGTCCATGCACAACAGCAGCCAGGCGAAGGCCTTGCTACCCTTTTTGCGACAGACTTATCGGGCTCGATACTGAGCGTTCAGCCTCACAACACCCATGACCTGAGCTACAGCCCCTATGGCTACAGCCCCCTGACAAACCGTCTTTTGCCAGGTTTTAACGGAGAACGCCGGGACAGGCTGGCCGACGGCTACTTGCTCGGCAATGGCTATCGAGCCTACAGCCCGAGCCTGATGCGATTTCGTTCACCCGACAGTTGGAGCCCCTTCTTCAGGGGCGGCATAAACAGCTACGCCTATTGCTTGGGAAATCCAGTAAACAACGGTGATCCTTCGGGCCATATCCCCCTCAGCTCGGCTTTGCGCTGGAAATACGACATGAACTACCGAAGGACCCGGTTTCAGCCGAAAATCTCGAAAACGCTCGACACCCTTCCTCCACCTATCACGCATACGAAACGGAACTCGGCGCCTGCAATCACCTCAGCCCCCGCCCGGACTGACACCTCTCCAACCAGACAACGCTCAAACAGCTGGACATACACCGAGCCACTGTTCATCAGGGATGATGGTCAGGTTGAACAACGCTGGAAATACATCTCGCTCCCTCCATTACAGGAGAGAACATGGCGAGACACATATGATGGCTGGGCCTTTCATGCCAAGTGGGCTGAGTACCCCACCGACACCTACCGCTATCAAGAGTGGCGGAATAACCAGATAAGGATCCGTGATCTTGGAGACGACATCCTGCTCCTGCATGAGATTGGTCAATTACCTTGGAGCCAACAGGTTGCAGATATTCGGCGATACCAATTCGAGATCCGCAACAGGGTAAATCGCATGTTCGACAGAGAGAAAAGTCGACTCAGACGTTGATGCGGTTTGACGAAGGATCCTGTGGAAGTGGGACGCGAAGCGCCCCACATGGCGGCTGGATGCCTTACCTGACCGGCATTCCCGGCTACCGAGCGCGGTTCATCCCCAACTCCACGTCATTGATCAATGCCTTGGCCATACTGCTGAGCACCCGCGCCGCACTGCCGGCCAGCAAATCGCCTTCCATCTCCGCCTCGGTGGTCAGGTGACGAATACAGCCCAGGAGCATCGACAGCTCATCGAGGGCCCGGTCCAGAGGGACGCCAGGCTGTACCCGGAACAGCTCCAGAAAGGTTTCGACGCCTGCGGTGGTGCAGGCTTTCGGATCATTATTCATTTCATCACTCCTTGACGTGATCGACTCACATTCGGTTCTGCGCACCGACATGGGCGTATGGCAGGGTCAGGTCGGAATGGATGAAGAAGTGGGTTCGGAGGAGGGACTTGAAATGGTGTGGGTCGGGAACGAGCTTTTTCATCGTGAAGTTCCTATTGAGAGGCCATCAGGAACTGCCTTCCTCCTCGTCTCACGGAATTGGGTGGCAGCCACGCGCGGGGTGAGACCCGGGACAATAGGAAAACCCGGCCAGGCCGAAGCCTGCCCACGCGCGGCTGCCATAGAGCGGCGCATATTGTCTCGGGTGTCTCACGCCCGATCGCCCGAAGGCGACCCGACGACGTTATCCGTGAGGCATTTCCCCGACAACACAGAAGCTTCCGCAAGATGCGTAGGATACTTCCCAAGCGCTCGGAAACCGAACCCTTTGGTTTCAGGTTCGGAAAACCCTTACCCGACGTGAGAAAAAAATGCGTGAAAAGCCTAAAAATGAGAATTTTCCTTGTAGAGTGAGGAAAATCTGGGCCAGCGGTGGATGAGCGATACGATGTCAGGGGAAGCGATCTGGCGAACCTGGTGATGATGTGCCTGACCAACGACGGCATCGTCTCGAAACACCGACGCAAGCAGTACCGGTACTCGGTGCCAGCGGAAGTGTTCGATTTCATCGAACAGCAGGCCCAGCGCATGCTCGCGGTACAACGGGCCGACACCGATCAGGAGCAAACCTGACGCCAGCTCCGCGAGGAGGATCATCCACACTGACGCAGTGCTAGCTGTGGCCGGTTTGCTGGTCGATAGGCCTAAGGCTGGGCAGCCTCCTTCCACCCCCCACCCAGCGCCAGGAACACCCCGATCTGCCCCATGGCCACCTGGCTATTCGCCGCCGCCAACTGCGCACGCATGTCGGTATAGGTCCGGGTCGCCTGCAAGTCCGCCAGGAACGACTCGCGCCCGGCCTGGTAATAGCGATGGGTTTGGTCGGCCGCCTCCTTCGCCGAGCGTTCGGCCTCGGCCAGGGCATCGCGCCGCTCCAGCAGTGCGCTGTACTGCGCCAGGCGGGTCTGGGTCTCGCGGATGGCGTTGAGCACCACCCCATCGAAATGCGCCAGGGCGGCCTGCGTGGAGGCCTCGGCTTCGCGGATGCGGGCGCGGGTGCCGTTGGTGGGGATGGTCCAGCTCACCAACGGGCCGAAGCCCCAGCGGTTGGTCGAAGGTTCGCCGAGGTTCTCGAGGATACCGATGGTGCCGACCTGGGCACCGATGCTGATATTCGGGTACAGCGCGCCGGTGGCCACGCCGATGGTCGCGGTGGCAGCGGCCAGCTGGCGTTCGGCCTGGCGCACGTCGGGGCGGCGCTTGAGCAACGCGGCGCCGTCGCCGATCGGGATCAACTGGGCGATATGTGGCAGCTCGGCGCAATCAGCAGTACCAGCCGGCAGTCGCTCGACCGGCTTGGCCAGCAGCGCGGCCAGGGTATACAGGCCCGCCTCGCGCTCGGCCTGGAAACGCGGCAGCTCGGCACGCAGCGACTTGAACTGGGTCTGCGAGCGGGTGACCTGGGTTTCGTCGCCACGGCCGGCATCGCGCAGGCGCTGGGTCAGTTGCACGCTCTGCTCCTGCAGGTCGAGGGACTCGCGGGCGATGTGGTACTCCTCGTTGGCCGAGCACACCTGGGTGTAGGCCTTGACCACGTCGGCCACCAGGGTGATGCGCGCGGTGTCGGCCGCGGCCTGCACGGCATCGGCGTTGGCCTGGGCCGCCTCGGTGCCGCGCTTGAAGGTGCCCCACAGGTCGAACTGGTAGGAGGCACTGAGGATGGCTTCGCCGATATTGGCCACCGGTACCTTCTCCGGCAACAGGAAGGCTTCGCCAGACTCCTGCAGGCGCTGGGCAGCCACCTTGGCACCGCCGCTGAAGCCCCCCTGGGACTCGGCCACCTCGACCTGGGCACGGGCCTTGGCGATGTTGGCCGCGGCTACGCGCAGCTCGGTGTTGGCGGCCAGGGCCTGGCGCACCAGCTCGTTCAGGCGCGGGTCCTGGTACAGCTGCCACCAGTCCTCCGGCACCGGCGCCGAAACCACGCTGTCGGCATCCTGGCGCAGCGGGCCGTTGAGGTCGCTGCGCTGTACGGCTGCGTCTTTCGGCAGCTCGTAGTCCGGGCCGACCATCGCACAGGCACCGAGGGACAGCGCCAGCCCCACCAGCATCAGACGTTTCATGGGTGCTGCCCCTCGATGATCGACACCGTGGCGGTACGCCCGGCGATCATGCGAAAGTCCTCGGGCACCTCGTCGAAGGCGATGCGCACGGGGATGCGCTGGGCCAGGCGCACCCAGCTGAAGGCCGGGTTGACGTTGGGCAGCAGGTTGGCGCCGCTGGTGCGGTCGCGGTCCTCGATACCGGCGGCCATGCTCTGCACATGGCCGCGCAGGCGGGTGTTGTCGCCCATCACGCGGATGTCCACGGCATCGCCGATGTGGATGCCGCTGAGCTTGGTTTCCTCGAAGTAGCCGTCGACGTGATAGGACGCGCTGTCGACCACCGACAGCACCGGCCGGCCAGCGGTGACGAACTCGTGGGCACGTGGGGCGCGGTCGTTGAGGTAGCCATCCACGGGGCTGCGCACCACCGAGCGGTCGAGGTTGAGCTGGGCGGTATCGACCGCCACTTGCGCCTCGTTCACCGCCGAGCGGGCACGGGCCTCGCGGGACTGGCTCTCTTCCAACTGCTCGGCCGCCACCAGGTTGCCCAGCTTGCGGTTACGACGGGCCTCGCGGGAGGCCTGGGCCAGGGTCTCCTGGCGCTCGGCCAGGGTCGCCTGGGCCTGGCGCAGGGCCAGGGTGAAGCGGTCCTGGTCAATGGTGAACAGCACGTCGCCGCGCTTGATCATCTGGTTGTCGCGCACTTCGACCTTCTGGATCAGCCCGGAGACATCCGGGGCGATCTGGATCACGTCGGCGCGGATGTGGCCGTCGCGGGTCCAGGGCGCGAACAGGTAGTACACGACCATCTGCCAGACCAGCACGGCCGCGAACGTCACCACCAGCAATGTCAGGACCACACGGCCCAGGGTCAACCAAGGTTTTTTCATGTCAGCATCAGGTTTCGGCAAAAGTGATCCACCGCACCGAGCAGCACGGCGTAGAGAGCAACGTTGAACAACGCCCGGTGCCAGACCAGGCGGTAGAAATGCAGGCGCACCAGCACGGCGTGCACGCCCAGGAACAACAGGTAGGTGAACACCATCATCACCAGCAGCGTAGGCAGGAACACCCCGCTGATATCCAGATCACCGATCACAGGGGCGCTCCATCGATGCCATGGGGCAGTTGCGGTTGGTCAGCGGGTTCGAGCATCACCTCCACCCCAGGCAACAGGGCCAGGCGCAGGCCGCTCAGGGCATGCAGCAGGTGAACGCGGGCATCGCCACGATCATGGAACGCGTCCAGGGCCAGGGCCTGGCGGGCACGCTCCATGTTGCGCAGCAGCGCCGCCGGCGCGTGCAGACGCTCATTGGCACGCAGGCAGGCGGCGTAATGCGCGCCGACTTCCTCGACCACCGTCTGCAGGCGCTCACGGGCCTGCTGGCCGACCCGTGGCAGGTAGGCCAGCAGGTCGAGCAGGTTCAGGCCCACGCGCAGGTCGCGCAGGGCCACGCCACTGTCCTGGCCGGTCTGCGACAGGCGCGGCAGGTGCTGCATCAGGCGGTCGAGCATCTGCACGCCGACCTGACGGTGCTCGGCCAGGGTCGCCGGTTGGGTCATCTCGACGATGTCGCGCCAGCTGAAACGGGTCAGGCGCTTGGCGGCCAGCTCCACGCCGAACGGGCGCAGCAGCAGGGTCCAGATGAAGGCGAACAGCAGGCCTACCGGGCCAGCCATGTTGGCGTTGATGAAGGTCAGGAAGTCCGCGTCGTAGGCACCCTGGATGCTGATGAAGGTGGCGGTGTTGACGATGGTCAGCAAGGTGCCGAGGTAGAAACGCGGCTGCACGGTCAGGGTACCGACGCAGATGAACGGCACGGCGAAGGCCAGCACCAGCATCGGGAAATCGTGCAGGTTGGGCAGCACCAGGAACAGGTAGACGCTGGAGAAGATCACCGACATCAGCGTCCAGAAGAAGAACCGGTAGATCTGCGGCGCCGGGTCGTCCATGGCAGCGAAGAAGCTGCAGGCCACGGCGGCGAGGATCACCGCGCTGCCACCATCGTTCCAGCCGAGCAGGATCCACAGGCCGCTGGCGACGACGATCGCGGTGACGGTGGAGAACACCGAATAGAGCATCAGGCCACGGTCGAAGAATGGCGTCAGGCGGCCCAGGCGCCAATGGCGATAGACCGCGCGCCAGGGCGTGGCGTCGTCCTTGCGCAGGGCGTGCTGAAGGGTGCAGCAGTCCTGCCAGAGGTCGATCCACTCGGTGAGGCGGTAGAGGGCGTTGGACAGCAGCAGCTCGGGGCGCTGGTCCAGCGCGGCGGCGCTGGGCTGCAGGCGGTCGATCCGCTCGCGCAAGGTGGTCCAGCGCGCCACCGAGGCATCCTCGGCGGTGCCTTCAAGCCACGCGCGAGCCTCGGCCAGCACAGGCTGCAACTGGGCGAACTGGGCCGGGGCGCGGCCTTCCAGGGCGACCAGGGCGTCGTCCAGGGCATCGATCACCGGCAGCAGGTGGATCATCCGCCCGCGCAACTCGCGGGCGTTCTTCAGCGTATGCGGGCCGGCGCCTTCATGGCCGAGCTGGCCGATCATCATTTCCAGGCTGTTGAAGGTGGCGACCATCGAGGCACGCAGGCCGCCGACCTTGTCGGCCGCGACCTCGCGGGCCAGGTAGGTGTCGCTGTAGCGGATCGCCTCGTTGAACCAGTTGCTGGTCGAGCCCACCACCACCGGCGCCAGGCGACGCGGCCAGAAGATCGCCCCGACCACCGCTGCGCAGACGATGCCCAGGCAGATCTCCTGGGCGCGCGAGGACGCCACGTCGAACACCGCCAGCGGGTTGTCGACCACCGCCAGGGCGATCATCGGCAGGGTGTAGCCGGCCAGCATCAGCACATAGTTGTTGGCCGTGCGCAGGTTCAGCGAGAGGAACAGCAAGGTACCGGTCCACAGGGCGATGGCGATGGACAGCAGCAAGGGCGACTGTACCAAGGGCGGCACCAGCAGGACGGCCCCACCCGCGCCAAGCAGGGTGCCCAGGGCGCGGTACAGGGCCTTGGAGCTGGTCGGGCCGACGAAGGGGCTGGAGACGATGTACACGGTGGCCATGGCCCAGTACGGACGAGGCAACTGCATGAGCAGGGCGATGTACAGGGCGATCATGGAGGCGGCGAAGGTACGCACGCCGTAGAACCAGTCGCGGGCCGGTGGTACCGAGCTGAAGAAACCGTTCATGCGACCCCGCCTGAGGTCCCGAGGCCAGCGTCCTCGAAGGCGCGGATCACCCGCAGGGTGGCCTCCAGATCGGCCTGGTCGATGCCGTGCAGCACTTCGCGGCGCAGGCGTACCAGCTCGCCTTCGATGGACTCGGCCAGGGTTCGACCCTGGGCGGTCAGGCTCAGGGCCTTGGCGCGGCGGTCCAGCGGGTCCTCGCTGCGGCAGACCAGGCCGGCCTTGCACAGCTGGTCGAGCAGGCGCACCAGCGATGGGCTCTCCAGGCCGGCGGCCTGGGCCACCGCCACCTGGTGCACACCATCGCCCAGGCGCACGATCATCAGCAACGGCACGGCGCAGGCCTCGGAGATACCGTAGCTGGTCAAGGCCGCATGGCAGATGCGCCGCCAATGACGAGCGGCCACGACCATGCCGCTGCTGACTTTCAGGTGCAGTGCATCAAGCGTCATGTGAGGAACCGAGGATATTCATAGTTTGCTAACTATCAATATACGCCTTGCCCTCCCCCTGTCGTCAACAGGAGGTGACGCAGAGATTGGATGAAAGGTTGTTCATCCAAGGGGGGGCTGGCCTCTGCGTGGTGGTCTGGTTATTCAGGGCTGGATCTGGTCTTCCAGCTTCATGGTCAACGCCAGGCTGCTGCCCATCTGGATCGCCTGGTCACGCCAGGCCAGATAACGTGCACCATCACGGCTGCTGAAATGCACCGCCAGCTCCTCGGCCGCCTGCATCACCCCGGCGGCGGCGGCCAGTTCGAGCCAGTACAACGCGGCCTTGATATCAGCCTGCACGTAAAGCCCATGCAACAGCCGATAGCCCACCTCGAAGCGGCAGCGCGCCTCGCCGTGCTGGGCTCCTCGCAGGAACCACTGGTAAGCCGCCCGCGAGTCGACCTGCCAGCCCAGCGCCGCGTCGCAGACCTCCTCCTCGTAGAGATCGCCCAGCGCCGCCGCGGCATGCGACATACCCCGCTCGAACGCCTGGCGATAGCATTCGGCAGCCTGGGTATAGGAGATTTCCATACCCTTGCCGAAATAGTGCTGCTGGCCCAGGTTGAACCAAGCCGTGGCACTGCCTTGCAGGGCGGCCATGCGCAGCAGGTGCCCGGCCAGCACCGGGTCGGCGCGCCAATACTTGCCGTTGAGCCAGATCCAGCCGAGGTCGTTGAGCGCCGCCACGCTGCCCTCCAGGGCCTGGCCACGCAGGTCGGCGTACACCGCCTGCAGGTCGACAGCCTCATCCAGGCGATCGACCAGGCTGAAGCGCTCGCCCGGCAATGCCTGTTGGCTGGGCAGGCCGATGCTGGCGAAATACCTCTGGCGAGCGGCACAGGCTGGCGCCGAAGCGATCCGCTCGGGCAGCAGGCGAGCAAGCAGCGGGTGGATGTTGCTGGCAGCAGACATGTTCATCCTCATTGAACGACCCACAGCCCCGGCTGCGACCCTGATGAGGCGAGATTCTGCGCGACGCCACGACAAAACCTGTCGCGAACGATTCGATCCAGGGCAACCAATTGCGTCTTCCTTGATCTGAGCACGGCATGGCTAATTGCCATGCCCCTATCATTGCCGCCATGCTATTGCGGCAAGCCTAGACAAGGACGTTACCTTTTGCCGTTCGCCACCACTCGAGCCACCCTCAGCCGTCAGTGGGCGCTGTTGCGCCAACTGCCCAGCCGCTCTCCAGGCATCACCAGCGCCGAACTGGTATGGCGCCTGCGCGATGTAGGCTTCAACGTCAGCAAGCGCACGGTCGAGCGCGACCTCAATGAGCTGTCGCTGATCTTCCCGTTGGAGCGCAATGACAAGAGCATTCCATTCGGCTGGCACTGGTCGGCCAGTGCCGTGGGCGAATTGCGGGGCAATTTCGACCTGCAGGGGTATCTGCGCAGCGACACACTGCAGCCGCCCCAGGGTGAAGGCCTGGAGCTGCAGGCCTGGATCAGCGACGCCCTGGCACGCCAACTGCGGGAGGCGCCGCTGACCGCCGACATGCAGCTCACCGCGCAGGAACAGGGGCACCGGTTGCGGGCTACGGTCAGCGATGGCTGGCCGCTGCGCTGGTGGTTGCTGAGCCAGGGGGATGGCTTGGTGGTGGAGCAGCCGCGGGAGTTGCGCGAGGAGATTGCCAGGACGTTGGCCAAGGCGGCGGCGTTGTATCGGGACTAGGGGCTGCCTTGCCGGCGATGGGCCGCGAAGCGGCCCCACCTGGCAGCTACCGCTGCATCCCCCAACGCCTCACGGTCAACCGCTCCAGGGTATTGAACACCAGCCCCTCCACCAGCAGCCCGATGAGAATCACCACCGCCAGCCCGGCAAACACCTTGTCGGTGTACAACTCGTTGCGGTTCTGGAAGATGTACCAGCCCAGCCCGCCCTTGCCGCTACTGGCGCCGAACACCAGCTCGGCGGCGATCAGCGTGCGCCAGGCGAAGGCCCAGCCGATCTTCAGCCCCGAGAGGATCGACGGCAGCGCCGCCGGCACCAGGATGTGCAGCACCAGCCGCAGGCCGCGCAGGCCATAGTTGCGCCCGGCCATGCGCAGCGTCTCGGAAACCCCCAGGAACCCCGCATAGGTGTTCAGCGCCAGGGCCCAGAGCACCGAGTGCACCAGCACGAAGATCAGGCTGTTGTCGCCCAGGCCGAACCACAGCAAGGCCAGCGGCAACAGCGCGATCGCCGGCAGCGGGTTGAACATCGACGTCAGGGTGCCCAGCAGGTCGCGGCCGAGCTGGGTCGACACCGCCAGGCTGGTCAGGCCGAAGGCCAGGACAATGCCCAACACATAGCCCTTGAGCAGCACCACCAGCGAAACCCCGACCTTGGCCAGCAATTCGCCACTGAGCAGGCCATCCCACAGTGCCGTAGCGGTCTGCAGGAAGCTGGGCAGCAGCAAGTCGTTGCCGGTGTAGTGGGCGGCTGCCTCCCAGAGAGCGGCCAGCAGCACCAGGATCACTGCCTTGCGCAGCCAGCCCTGCTGCCACAAGCGCTGGACGATGGGCAGTTCGCGCTCGAGCGCTACCCCTGGCAGCGGCGCCAGTTGCACCTCGTATTCCTGCCGTGCAGGTGTGGTCGTCATGGCTGAGGCTCCTGTCAGTAGGCGATGCGAATATCGTTGAAACCCAGCTCGCCCGCCTGTTCAGGCTCGCTGGCCTCGTCGAACAACAGGCGGTGGATGCGCCGGGCGCTGGCCTGGAAGTCGACGCCACCGAGGCTGCCCAGGTCGTACTGGTGGCTGTGCACCTCGGCACGCACCCGCCCGGGATGGGGCGAGAGCAGCAGGATGCGGTTGCCCACCACCAGCGCTTCCTCGATGGAATGGGTGACGAACAGCAGGGTGAAACGCACCTCCTCCCAGAGCAGTAACAGCTCTTCCTGCATCTTGCGTCGGGTCAGGGCGTCGAGCGCGGCGAACGGCTCGTCCATGAGCAGGATCTTCGGCTGGGTGGCCAGGGCCCGGGCGATCGCCACCCGCGCCTTCATGCCGCCGGACAGGGTATGCGGGTAGGCATCGGCGAACGCCGCCAGGCCGACCTTCTCCAAGTAGTGCAGGGCCCGCGCCTCGGCCTCGACGCGCTTGAGCTGCCCGGACACCAGCAGGGGGAACATGACGTTCTGTTTCACCGTCTTCCAGGGCGGCAACTGGTCGAACTCCTGGAACACCACGATGCGGTCAGGACCGGGGCCACGCACCGGCTGGCCCTGCAACAGGACCTGGCCCTCCCGCGGTTCGATGAAGCCGGCCACGGCCTTGAGCAAGGTGGACTTGCCGCAACCGGAAGGCCCCAGCAGGACGAAACGGTCGGCACGGTCGACTTCGAAGCTGACCTGGTGGGTGGCCCGCACCACGCGCTGCGCCGTGCGGTACTCCAGGCTGAGGTTGTCCACCTGCAGCAGCGGTGGTGTGGCGACATGGCTCAGGTTGCTGGCCGTGTGGCCTGGCAATGGGGCGGTCATGGGCGATCAGCTCCCCTGCAGCGGGCGTTCGTCCTGGAAGAAGTAGTCCTTCCACGACTCGGGCTTGTGCTTGATGGCGCCGACCCGGTAGAGGAAATCGGCCAGCTTGTAGGTGTTCTTCGGCGTGACGGTGAACTCGTACTGAGGGTTGTCGATCAGGCGAATCAACGCGTCGCGGTCGATCTTGGCCTGGGTCACGCGGATGTAGGTGTCGGCCGCGGCGGCCTTGTCCTTCTGAGCGAAGTCCGCTGCCTCGGCCAGGGCATCGACGAAGGCCTTGTAGGTCTTGGGGTTGTCCTTGCGGAATTTCTCGGTGGCGAATAACAGGGTCGGCGAGTTGGGGCCGAGCAGGTCGTAGCTGTTCAGCACGACATGCACATCCTTGTTGGCCAGGACCTGGTCCTGGAACGGCGGGTTGGAGAAGTGCCCGTTGAGTTCGGTGCCGCCGGCCAGCAGGGCCGCGGTGGCGTCCGGGTGCGGCACGGCCAGGGTGTATTTGTCCAGGCGCGCGTACTCCTTGTCGCCCCACTGCTGGGCGGCGGCGTACTGGAGGAAACGCGACTGCACCGACACGCCCACGGCAGGCACGGCGATACGGTCCTTGTCGCTGATATCGGCGATGGTCTTGACGTTGGGGTTGCTGCTGACCAGGTAGTACGGGAAGTTGCCGAGCGACGCCACGGCCTTGACGTTCTGCCGGCCGCGGGTGCGGTCCCAGACCGTGAGCAGCGGCCCGACGCCGGCACCGGCGATGTCCACCGAGCCGGACAGCAGCGCGTCGTTGATCGCCGCGCCGCCGGAGAGCTGGGCCCAGTCGACCTGGATGTCGATACCCTGCTCCTTGCCGTGTTTCTCGATCAACTGCTGGTCGCGGACCAC
Organism: Pseudomonas sp. I2; assembly: GCF_040984075.1. Taxonomy (NCBI): domain Bacteria; kingdom Pseudomonadati; phylum Pseudomonadota; class Gammaproteobacteria; order Pseudomonadales; family Pseudomonadaceae; genus Pseudomonas; species Pseudomonas sp. I2. The sequence goes on along the minus strand of NZ_JBCGFQ010000032.1, from coordinate 31,567 downwards.
GTTGAGCAGCAGGTAGACGATGCCGAACTGCTCGGCGATGCGGATCTTGCCTTCGGCCTGGGCCACGCTGGGGGCGGCCAGGCTGCCGACGACCAGGCTGGCGCCCAGGCCGATGCTCGCCGCCAGGCGGCTGATGGATTTGCGCATGGGAACTCTCCTGATGAGGTCAGAACGGGGCATCGCCCTGGATGGTGGTGCGGTACAGCTTGCGCCGCAGGTGTGCGGGGCAGCCGGTGGCCAGGTGGATCAGCGAGCGGTTGTCCCAGAACACCAGGTCATGGGGCTGCCACTGATGGCGGTAGATGTTCGCTTCGAGCACGCTCAGGGCGTAGAGCTGCTGCAGCACATCGCGGCTTTCGTCCTCCGGCAGGCCGACGATGCGCGTGGTGAAGCCTTCACTGACGAACAACGCCTTGCGGCCGTTTTCCGGGTGGGTGCGCACGATGGGGTGGATGACTTCCTTGACCTGGGCGAGCTGCTCGGCGGTCAGGGTCGGTCGCCAGTTACCCTCGAACCGGGTCTCGGCGTAACGCGCGGTGTAGGAGTGTGCCGCACTGCGCCCCTCGACCACCTTGCGCAGCGCTTCGGGCACCGCCTCCCAGGCCTTGTGCATGTCGGCGAAGAGGGTGTCGCCGCCTTCGCTGGGCAGCTCCTGGGCGTGCAGCATGGAACCAAGGCTTGGGAGCTCCTTGTAGGAGAGGTCCGAGTGCCAGAACTTGCCGGCATCGCCCAGGCCGATGTTGCGGCCGTCTTCGATGATGTTGGAAACGATGAGGATCTCAGGGTGCCCTTCGAGCAGGAACTGCTTGAGCACGTGGATCTGCAGCTCGCCGAAACGGCGGCTGAAGGCGATCTGCTGCTCTGGAGTGATGCGCTGGTCGCGAAACACCAGGACGTGGTGGCCGAGGTGGGCGCGATGGATTCGGCTGAAATCCTCGGTGTTGACCGGCCTGGCCAGGTCGAGGCCGACGATCTCGGCGCCGACGGCACCGGCGAACGGGCGGATTTCAAAGGATTGCGGCTGGGCGCTGTCGATGGACGACAAGGCGTTCGAGGCGGCTGGCATTGTTCACTCCCACGCAGTGCGCGACTTCAGGGCGCGCAACGATTAGAAACGCACGGGGATTTCCCGTGTGGGTTCAGGTCGTGCGGCGCGCCGATTGGTCGGCAGGTACGCAGTGGGAGTAACTATAAAAGCATAAGAAATATTCTTTAAATATCTTTAAAGAATATTGATATGGCGGGTTTCATGGCCTTTCGAGATGCCGATCGGGCTCAGCGGTGTTCGCAGAGCAGGTGTCATGCAGCAGATTCTGGGCTGCTTCGCAGCCCCACTACACTCACCGCCACTCGCTGTAAGGCTCCAGGGGCTGCACCGGCAGCAGAAGGTTGCCGCGCCACGGGTCGAAGAGGTAGCGCACGTAGAGCATGGCGTGGCTCGGCGCATAGTCGTCGCTGTATCGCCAGTCGAAGCCGCCACCAAGCGCCCAGTGGTCGCTCAAGCGCCGCTCGAACAACCCCCTGAGGTGGTAGCCCAGGCCATTGCTGGTACTCCCCTCGCTGACGTCGCCGATGTTCGAGGTGGCGATGTCATAGCGATCCAGCGCCTTGGCGTTCAGCGAACCTTTCGGGTAACGCGGCCGGCTGCCGCTCCTGGCCTGGGACCAACTGACCGAACTCTCCAGCAGCACCGACCAATCGTAGTTGCGCCAGGCGTAGCTGAACGGCACGCCGATGGAGTTGTAGCGCTCCGGGCTGTAGTAGCCACCCTGGCCCAAGGTGTAGTCGCCCAGGTCCTTGTCGTGGCGCCAGTGCATCACGGTAAGGCCGATGCGCATGCGCTCATCAGCCCTTTCCACCAGGCGGTAGTAATAACCCGCCATGGCCCGGGTCCGCTGGTTATCGGCAACGTTCTCGCCACGCAGCCAGTGATGGCCGAGGCTGGCCCAGACGCCATCATCGCCACCCTGGTCCCAGCTCAGGCCAAACGTGGCGCCGTTGGCAGTGACACCCCCCCAGCGTATGCCGGTACGCGGGTCCTTGGCGCCGCCAAAGGACAGCAGCGAGTTGCTCATCGGCCGCCGCGAGGCGGTCAGCGACCAGCCGTATTGCCCCAGGTCACCATTGACCGTAGCGCCGCCGAGCCAGTTGTCGACCTCGAAGCCATCGGTGGTGCCCAGGTCGGCGGCCCAGCGCTCACCTTCCCAGCCCAGCGCCATGATCCGGCCATTGGCGCGTTGCCTACCGCCGACACACCCCGACTCGAGCTGTTCGCCCGAGACCTGACAGGTGCCGAAGGCCTCGCGATGCAGGCCATCGTCATCCAGGTCGAAGCGCCCGGCATCCAGGCCGATCCGCTCGAGCCGGACGAACGCCTTGCCGTCCTGCCAAGGTGCGTCGGCATGCAGCAGGGTGGATTGGGTGGCCAGCCTGGAAATCCCGGCGGTACCGCTGTCATTGCGCCAGCCATAGTCGTGCATCAGGGTGATGCTGGGGTTGTGCCGTCGATACAGTTCGTCGACATCGCTGCGCAGGCTGCGCGCCAGCCAGTCGTCCTCATCACGCGCCCGGCTGGCGAAGGTCAAGGCACGGTCGTCACGCGGTGCCACCGCGTGGCGGTCCAGCAGGTCGGCATCGGCCATCGCCGCGGCGTACACGTCCAGTGCCCGCTGTGGCGCCTGCGCGCTCGCCAGGCGCGCGGCATCGCGGCGCAGCAGCGGGTCAGGTTGCGTCTGCTCGGCCAGCAGCCGGTCGAGCAGCGTCGCGGCTTTGTCTCGCTCGCCGACCGCCAGCCAGGCATTGGCCAGGCGGCGCTGGGCGTCATTCTGCCCAGCAGGGAAGTGCACCGGGTGTCGCTCAAGCGCCTGGCGAGCTCGCGGCAGGTCGCCTTCGGCGATCCAGCTTTCGATCAGGCCAAGACGCGCCTCGGGCTGCTCCGGCTGACGCGCCAGCACGCGCGCGTAATACGCCTGGGTAGCCTTGTGGTCACCGCGGGTCATGGCCCAGTCGGCCAACGTCAGCAGGTCATCGGGGTCGCCCTCGCCGCCGGCCAGGCTGGCCTCCAGCAGTGCCGTAGCCTCGGCTTCGCGCCCCTGGTCGCGCAGCTGCCGGGCCTTGGCCAGGGTCACGCGGCGACGCACGCGCTGATCCAACGTGCGCATGTCGTCGCTCCAGGCGCCCTTCGGTACGCGAGCCAGGCTGTCCAATGCCAGCGCATCGCGATCAGTGGATTCCAGGAACAGGCCATGGGCATAACGGGCCGCCGGGGCAGCCGGGTGACGCCGCAGCAGCCTGGCGAATGCGGCATCGGCCTCGCTCAGGCGCCCCTGTTGATGCAGGCTGCCGGCCAGCGAATAAACGAGCCACGGCTCATCGGGCGCGAGCTCGACGGCCCGGTCCAAGGCCTGGCTCGCCGCGAGCCAGTCCTGCCGCTGCATGGCAGCGTCACCCTCGCCACGCAACCGCTCCAGTTCCAGACCACGGCGCAGGTCGGCGAACGCTGCCTGTTGCCGGGGCGGCAGCCCGTCCAGGTAGGCTCGGGCCTTGTCCGGCGATTGCGCCTGGTAGATCCGCAACAGGCCACGCACGGCGCTCTCGTTGTCCGGTGCCAGGCGCCGCGCCTGGAGGAACAGGCGTTCGGCCGTGGCCTGGTCGCCTTCGGCCACGGCGACATCGGCCAGCCCGAGCACGGCGAACTCATCCCCAGGGCGCTGCTTGCGCGCCTGCTGGTAGAGCGACCGGGCAAGCGGGACATTGCCCTGCTCCAGGGCCAGGTCGGCCTTCTTGAGCTGGCCCCAGTAGCGACTGGACGCTTCCAGGTCGTTCCATTTGCTCATCCAGTGGGTGTCCTGCTCCTTGCTGGCGGCCAGCCGGAAGGCAGCATTGGCGTCCTCATAGCGGCGCTGCCCCATCAACGTCGAACCCAAGGCGCCGTGCAGCCTGGCATCGCCAGGATACTGGCGCAGGGCCCGGCGCAACTGGGCCTCGGCCTCGATGTAGCGTCCCTGCTCGAGCAGGCGCAGGCCATGCTGGCCCGCCTGCCAGGCGGGATCGGCGACCAGGCGGCGCTGCTGTGCCAGTACTTCACCGGCCTTGGGCAGCAGCGGTGAGGCCGGGTAGCGCTGGACGAACGCTTGCCAGGCGGCAACGCTGTCACGGCTCACCGATTGCTCGGACAGGTAGTCGAACTCCCGCTGGGCAGCCGCATCGCGTGCACCTGGGTCGCGGGACAATTGCTCCAGCACGGCCAGGGCCTCGGTATCGCGGTTCTCGGCGAACAACAACCCCACCAGCGTCTGACGCAACGCGGCATTGCCTGGGTACTGGCGATCCAGCGCCTGCAGCCGGTCGATCGCTTCCAGGCGCTGGCCGGGCACGTTGCTGCGCACGCGCCAGTAGTCCAGCGCCAGGTCCAGGCTCGGCGGATCACCGGCGAACAATTGCTCGTACAAAGCGGCCGCCTCCACATTGCGGCCAGTGATCGCCATCAGGCGAGCCTGCTGCAGGCGCCGGTTGCCTTCAGGCTGCTGCAGCTCGAGCAGACGCCTGGCATTGCGTTCCTGCACACTGCCAGGCGCCACCTGGCTGATACGCGCCAGCAACTGGCTGGCCTGTGCCTCGTCGCGCTCGCGCAGAGCCAGGCGCAACGACGCCAGCAACACCTCGGCATCGCCCGGTTCAAGCAGACGCAAGCGACCCAAGGCATCGCGCACCAAGTCATCGCGGTGCAACGCCTCGCCCATGCGGATCTGCTCGAGCAGCCATTGACGCTGCTCGTTGCGGTCGCTCGGTTGCGCCGCGACCTGGCTGGAAAGCCCTGCCAGCAACACGATGCCAATCAATCGGTACATGACGCACTCCAGGCCGGCAGCAGCCGCCCCGCTTTGTCGAAGCGATAACGCGCCTCATCCCAGCCCTGGCCGAACAGCGCCAGCACCTGGTTGTAGTAGGCACGGGGCTCGATCGCCTGCTCTTGCAGACGCAGCCGTTGGGCCCTCAGGCCTGGGCCGGCGTCAGGCGCCACGGCCAGCAAGGGCAGCAGCGCGGCCGAGAAGCCTCCCGGCCCGGCACCGCTCGCCTGGCCACTGCGCACATCCACGGTTTCCGGTGGCTGACCGTTTCGCACCGTCAGCGCGACCATCGGCGCGAAGTGGTGCTGCAGTTCGACACGTTGCGCAGCATCCTTGGCGAGCATGCCGAGCCACAGGTAGACGCGGATGGCGTCATAGGCACCGGTATTGCCGTGCTGCGGGTCCGGCGCGATGGTGCCGGCAGCGGTCCACAGCAACCAGTCCGGCGCAAACCCTTTCGCAGAGGCCTCGCGCAGCAGGCGGCGGGTATTGCCGGCGAGCTCGCCCCACAGCGGGTCGACCTGGGCGAATCGGTCGAGCAGTTGCAGGGGCAGGTAGCTCAGGTTCAGGCGCCAGCCCTGTGCATCCTCGAAGCCATGGTCGGCCGGCAGCAGCATCACCCCCAGGCCGGGCAGCTTGCGCAGTGTCTGGGCGGCGATGCGCCAGAGCAGGTGCTGGCCGAGCTGGGTATAGCCGGGCGCCTGCCACAGTCGGCCGGCTTCGAGCAGGCTGTAGGCGATCCACAGGTCGGCATCGCTGGCATTGTTGGCGTCGAGCACCTGCCATTGCCCCTGGGCGTCGCGTCCCCACAACCAGGCCGGCAGATGACGGGCCAGGTCACCCTGGGCCAGGTTGTTGGTGGTCCAGCGCAGCAACTGCGCGAAGGTCGCCCGATCATTGTTCACCAGGGCGAAGAACAGGCCGTAGCTCTGCCCTTCCGAGGTGGTGATCAGGCGCGCGTCACTGGGGTCGATGACCCGCCCGTCCCCGCTCACCAGCGCCGTCTTGAAGCGCTCCCAGGCCGGCCATGCGCAGGTTGGCGCTGCACCGGCGACCGTGGGCAGGGCAAGCGCCAAAAGCAGTAGCACAAGCCGCCGCATGTTCAGCCTGCCTCGCCCAGTCGGCGCCGGGCGGCCCAACGCAGCGCGCGCCACAGCAAGAAGGCGAACAGCACCACGCTGACGGCAGCGACAAGTGCAAGCAGCACCGGGTGCTCGGACAGGTGGAACCACAGCAGCAGCCACCAGGGCAGCTGGCCGACGAAATAATGTTCGCCGACGAACTGGCTGCTCACCCCACTGCTGCGCGCCAGGGTGACCGAGCCCGCCACGGCGTCGAGCTTGCCGACATCGCCAAGGACATCACGCAGCAGCGCATGGTCGGCGTCGGTATTGGCCAACAGTGCGACCACGCTCCGTTGCTCATGGAACGGTGACTTGAGCCCGGTGATCGCGGCGATCGGCGCCTGGGCACTGACGTCCACGCGGCTGCTGGGCAATACCGATGCGGTGTCGAAGCGGTAGCTGCCAGGGAGCCCCGACGCACGCCCTTGCAACAGCCAATCACGCTGGGCATCGAGCAGCAGGCCGAGGTTGCGCTCCTGGCCCAGCGCCTGCGGCAACGTGCCGATCACCAACAGGTCGGCATCCACGGTGCTGGCCTGCTTCCAGTCATCGACAATGCGTACGCCCAGGGCCGGATAACCGACATGGCCGGCCACACCCGCCACCACGTCGAGCAAGGTCCCCACCTGCATCGGCGTGGGCTTGGCGGGCATCAGGATCAGCGTCTCGGACAAGTCGGCCATGCGGCTGAAAGGGAAGCCGCTGCGGGCGAAGGCACGCAAGTCGGGCATGGCGATGTAGTGGTGGTAGCCGGAGAGGTCGATCGTCGAGTTCTCGTCGATGGCTGCACGCACGTCCACCGGCAAGGAGGTCTGGCAGTGATCGCGCTGGGCACTGCCGAGCTTGCTGGCGAAGCTGAAGTCGAAACGCAGGCGGTTGCGGTCGCCGATCTTCAGCGCAGGTACCAGCGCCTGCTCGCTCAGCGCGGTGCTGTCGCTGGACAGGACACTCAGGCGCAGCTCTTCCAGCGTGCCGCCACGGCGATCGTTACCGACCAGCGGCATGCTGGTGATGTACTGGTCGTTGACGCTGATGCTCAGGCGCGACTCGTCGGTGACCGCTGGCGGTGTATAGCGATACAAGGTGCGCAGCGCAATACCCTGGTTACGCCAGACGAACAGGTCCGGCGGCAGGTTCACATCGAGCGTGATCGCCCTCGGCTGCAAGCCACTGACCTGCAGTTGCTGGGGGTAGTCGAGCAATTCGGCGAAGCGAACGGGGCGGTCGGTGCGGGTCCAGTTCGGTGCATCGTAGGGCTTGCGTGGCTGCAACTCGCTCATCTGCTCGACCGCCACCCGGGCGCCGCGGAACAGTTCGTTGCCCACCGCCAGCGCCGAGGCGGCCTTGACCAGGTCGGCGTCGTCGCGGCCCAGTACCAGCAGCAACTTGCTCCAAGGGTCTTGCGGGTGGTCGATCATCTGCACCACCGGGCCATCCACGCGTGGAAACCGCTCGTAATCGGCCAGGAACGAGGGACGGCGTTCATTGCTGGCGAAGACGATGGCCGGTTTCGGCCGCTCGCCAGCGACTGGCAGGCGATCGAAGAGCACCGGGAAGGTCGCCTTGCGCCAGCCGGCCTGGCTGCCGAAGTACGAAGACAGGATCGCAGCGGCACGCTGCTCGCCGAGGGTCGGGGTCGCGGCGAAGATCACCGGCAGGTCGACCTTGCCGGTATCCCTAGCATCGAAGAACGGCAGCGGGAAGAAGGCCAGGTCGTTTTCCATCGCCAGCGCCTGTTCGCGCAGGCGGACCTCGCTCTTGCGGTTGAGGTTCAGCCACAAGCCGCTGTGTGCAGGGTCTTCGCAGATGTCGGTGTAGTGACCCACGAACTCTAGGCGCACCCGGTTGAAATCGCCGATCAGCTTGGGGTCGAGGGGCAACTGGCGCTGCACGCGCTGACCAAGCTGCTCCTTCTCCACTGGCAGCACGCCCATCAGCTCGTCATTGAGGTAGACCCGCAGGTGCGACAGGGTCGGCAACAGTGCTGGCGACGGGGTGTAGTCCAGTTGCAGGAGCGCCTCGGTGGCCAGCCGATCGCGGCGCACGCCGAACTCGACCTGCTCGTTGTTGCGCACGCCGAGCAACAACGTATCGGCTGGGTGCCCAAGCTGCTCGAACGTCCTCGACACAGGCCAGTTGGGTACCACCGGCTCGGCAGGCGCATCGAGGGTGGCCGGGGTCGCGGCAGCGGTTACCTGGAACACGGAGGCGAGCAGCGCCATCGCCATGCCCCAGGCATGTGCGCAGTAACGGGTCATGATGCGTCTCGGGTCAGAAGGTTCGTGGAAGGGAGTGGGCGCGGGGTACGCGGCATGAAACTGGCCAGCCAGCGCACCAGCAGGACCAGGGGTTGCAGGGGCCCCAGCAGGCGGGCCGGGACGTGCTCGAGCAACTGCAGGTAGCCGACACCGCCCAGTTTCAGGACATCGACCAGGCTGCGCAGCGGGCGGTCGGGCTGGTGCTGCTCCTGCCAGCCCAGCCAGGCATCGGCGCGGGCGAAGGTGCAGTGCACCAGGTCGATGCGCTGTTGCACATCCAGCGCATCGAAGGTCAGGCCCAGGTGCCGGCCAACACGGCGGCTGACCCGTGCACCGAAGGCAAACTCACGCTCGCCACGGCTGAGCAGCAGGCGCACCCGCTCGCCAGGCATGGGTGCCAGGCCATCGCCCAGCTCCAGGCCGATGCCGCTATCGGAGTAGTCCACCAAGGTGCACGGGTAGGCGTGCCCGTTGTCCAGGACCAAGGCGGCCGGCAGGTGCATCCGTACCCGATGTGCGCGGCGCACCTGGCGAACCTCGGCCGCCACGGCCACCGCCGCGCCGATGATCAGCAGGTTGTAGATCACCCAGAGCGAACTGACGATGACCGTGCCGATCTCATCGACCGGGCCTGTGAACAAGCGCCAGGCGGCGAAACCGAGGCCCGCGAAATTGAGCACTGCCAACAACAGGTACGGCCGGGCGATACGCCAGTCGAACTGGCTCTGCTCCATCAACCCACCTTTGGCTGTGACGTTGAACGTGCCCTTCTTCGGCGCCAGCAGGGCGACCGTGGTGGGCCGGGCGATATACCAGGCCAGTACCGTCTCGTAGACCTCGCCCCAGAAGGTCTGCCGGTACTTGCCCTGCATGCGGGCGTTGGTCAGGCTGGCATGGATCATGTGCGGCAGTACGTAGAGCAGGATCATCAGCGCCGGTGCGTAGATGATGTAGGCATGCAGGAACAGGAATGCCAGTGGCGCGGTGAGGAACACCAGCCGTGGCAGGCCCGCCAGAAAATGCAGCATGGCGTTGGCGTAGCAGACCCGTTGGAACAGGCTCAGGCCACGGCCGAACAGCGGGTTGTCGGTGCGGAAGATCTGCACCATGCCGCGTGCCCAGCGGATCCTCTGGCCGATATGCGCCGACAGGCTTTCGGTGGCCAGCCCGGCAGCCTGTGGGATACGCAGGTAGGCTGAGTTCCAGCCCTGGCGATGCAGGCGCAGGGCGGTATGGGCGTCCTCGGTCACGGTCTCCACGGCGAAACCGCCGATGCTCTCCAGGGCGCTGCGTCGCAGCACGGCGCAGGAGCCGCAGAAGAAGGCGGCGTTCCACATGTCGTTGCCGTCCTGTATCAGGCCGTAGAACAGCTCGCCTTCGTTGGGCCGGCGGCGGAAGGTCCCCAGGTTGCGCTCGAACGGGTCGGGCGAGAAGAAATGGTGGGGCGTCTGCACCAGCGCCAGACGCGGGTCCTTGAGAAACCAGCCGACCGTCATCTGCAGGAAGGAGCGTACCGGCACATGGTCGCAGTCGAAGATCGCAACCAGTTCGCCATCGGTGACGCCCAGGGCATGGTTGAGGTTGCCGGCCTTGGCGTGCTTGTTGTCTGGCCGGGTGATGTAGCCGACGCCTACCTCGGCGGCGAAGGCGGCGAAGGCTTCCCGGCGTCCGTCGTCGAGCAGGTGGATACGCAGGCGCTCCCTCGGCCAGTCCAGGCCCAGGGCCGCGAGCACGGTGGTACGCACCACCGCGAGGTCCTCGTTGTAGGTGGGGATCATCAGGTCCACCGTCGGCCAGTGCGAAGGCTCGGCCGGCAGGGCCGCCGGCTTGCGCTCCAGGGGCCAGCAGGTCTGGATATACCCCAGGATCAGCACGAACCAGGAATAGGTCTCGGCAACCAGCAGGATCAGCCCACAGACCAGGTCCGTGGTGTCGTTCCAGTTCAGTGTCGAGGTATAGCGCCACCACAGGTAGCGGCAGGAAATGATCGTCGACAGCACGATCAGCATCAGTGTCGGAAAGCGGCCAGGCATGTGGCGCACCAGCAGGGCGATGCCCCATAGCAGCAAGATGAACACCAACTGCGCCAGATAGCCGAACGGCTCGGTCACGCACAGCAGCGCCAACGCCAGTGCGCACAAGGTGAGCACCGTATAGAACAGCCGTCGGGCGCCAACGCTCAGGCGTTGCAGGCCTTGGGCCGCCTCGCGTTGCAAGGCGTTGGTGCGCATGCGCCTGGGCACTTGCTGCAATCCTTCGATCAGGCACGCATGGTACGAACGCACACGTCTGGCCAAGCCACCGGCGATGCCACCCAGGGCCTGCCCGGCACGCGCCAGGAGGCCTGGGCTGCGTGGCCTCGGCTCACGCCGGATGAGCAGCCAGGCACCCTGGATCAGCAGGCGCAGCGGGTCACCCAGGGTCGGCCGCTTGCCGGCCACCTGCGGGAACAGCCGCCGACGGTCAGCCAGCAGCGCCTGCCAGGCTGGCGACTCCAGGCGCAACAGGAGAAAAGCGAGCCACGTGCCCAAGGTGAACAGCAAGGCCGTTGGCCAGCTTGCGCCTTGAGCGATGAAGTAGCCGTAGGGATTCGAAGGCGACAGCTTCATGACTGCCGCCTCGTCAGGCAGCGCACGGCCAGGCTCTGCACGTCACGGGTGGCCAGGCTCTGGGGCGCGTAGTGCCCGACCGGCGCCTTGCTGGCGAATGCCTCGGCAAAGGCCTCGTCACGGTGCACCACCTGCAAGGGCAGGCGGCGGTGGTAGAGCCTGCGCCAGACCATCAGCACATCACTCTGCAAGCGGCTGGCCGGGTCGAAACGGTTGACCAGCAACAAGTCGTAGCGCTCCAGCGCCCGACGCCCCAGCAGTACGTGGCTGGCCATCTCGGCCTCGGCGACCAGCACGCGCACGTCCGTTTCGAGGGCACTCAACGGGCCAGCCATGGGCAGGTCGAACAGCACCCAGTCGAAGTGCCGGGCCAATTGTGCCTGGCGTGGACGCCAGGCACCGGGCGTGATCTTGCCTGCCAGGCTGGCGTGGGCCGTTTCGTCGAGATCGCCGAATGGCATCACGCACAAGCCGTCGAGTACTTCGTACACCGGATCGTCGAACGGTCGCCCATCCAACTCGGCACGCGCCCAGCCGTCACCGCCAGCGAGCGGCAGGTTGAAGTGCAGCCCCAGCAGGTTGTCCGGGCACAGGTCGACCAGCAACACCCGCTCACCCAGTTCCCGCAGGGCATATCCCAGGGCAGCGAGCAGGGCGCTGCGACCCAGGCCACCACGCAGCCCGTGCAGTGCAAGGCTGGTCATGGCACGGTCGCCTTGGGAGCGGGCGCTGCTGGGTTGCCGAGTTCACCCAGCGCCCGCGTACAGCTTTCGCCCAGCAGTGGCCAACGCTCCAGCGCCTGGCGCACGCCAACCATCATGGAGATGTCCTGGTAATGCAGCTCTGGCAGGCCTAGGTGCTGACGCAGCCGGGTGATGTCATCGCTACGGTTGGCCGGGTCGGCTTTGCTCGTCATCGATTGCTCTCCTTGGGTAATGGCTGCCAGTCACGCTGCCCTTGCAGGCGCATGTAGGTGCTGCCCTGGAAATCCATTACCTGTGCACCGGAGGTCTCAGCCACGTGCTCGGTGGTGGGAAGGCCCTCGAGCAGGCCGGCCACGTCCAGCGTTTGCCCGGCGCCTTGGTTGGCGTAGATCCGGGACACCAGCTCGGACAGGGCCAGGTAGCTGGAGGGCGCCGCAACGCGAAGCGGCTCGCGGCGATCGGGTTGGTCCATGCCGATGAACTTCAGGCCCACCGGCACGTGGGTGATCGACGGCGTAGGGATCTCGCGCATGCCGGGCAGTTGCATGCGGTCGCCATGCAGCGCCGCGCCATGCTCCGGCACGATCGCCACCACGACACGCCGGCCGCTGCGCTGCAACTCATCGAGGAACTTGCCAAGCTCATCGAACAGGCGGTTCGCTCGGCTACCGTAGTCGGCGGCACGCGTGCCCCCATCGGCCATCACTACCCGGTTGCCGTCATGCAGGCTGATGGTGTTATAAAACAGCGAGACATGCGCCTCACCGGAAGCCAGGCGGCGCTCCCACCAGCGCTGCAGGACAGCCAGGTCACTGGCGATCGGCGAGCCATCGAAGCCGACCAGCGCGCGGGGAAAGTCGGCATTGGTCAACGCCGGCTGCGGCATGCGCTGGTTGACGATATCGCCCAGGAAGCCATCGAAATGCCCGCTGTGGTTGAGCAGTGTCTCGCGCTCGAAGCCCAGCCTGGCGAGGTTCTCGAACAGCAGGCACTGCTCAGGCGCCGGTTGGTACAGCATGTCGTGCGAGGCCTGGCCACAGCTGGCGCGCAGCATGCGAATGGCCGCCGGCCCACTGTACGAGGTGGCCGAGTTGAATTGCTCGAAGATCACGTCCAGGCGTGCGAACAGCGGGTTGTCGTGCAGGCCTACGGTCGAGAGATCATCCCAGGCGAGCGAACAGACGTTGATCACCAACAGGTCGAAGGGCTGCTCGTCGGGCCTTGCAGCCGGGAACAGGGTGGCACGCTGGCGCTCGCTGTCGAAGAAGCTTTTCAGCTTGGCATCGAGGGTGGCATTGTCGGCCACCGTAACAGTTGCCTGTTGCGTGGTGACCTCGGCCGTCGCCTGCCGCGAGACGACCGGCGCGATCGATGACAACCCGCTCGCGGCCAGCCACAACAGCCCGGCCAGGCTCAGGGTGCTCAGGCGCAACCAGTGACGCAGGTAAAAGTAAGCCACCACCAACAGCAGCAGGGTGCCCAACAGGTTCCAGTTGATGAAACGGCCCAGCAGCTCCAGCAGGTAGTCTGCGGTGAAGTCGAACACACCCGGCTGTGCCAGCAGCCGCTGGAACGGCGGGAGCCAGGTGTCCTGGTAGAACAGCACGATCCCGATCGGCACCGCCAGCAGCTGTCGCCCGATGCGCAGCCAGCGCCATGGCAGCGGCACCAGCAAGAACGCGGCGAAGAGCAGGTTGGGCAATGCCTGGAAATCCAGCAAGCCTGCACCGAGCATGAGGAACTTCGCCAGGAAATACAGGTTCCAGAGGCCCAGCCCCGGCCAACGGGCCAGCGGGTTGGCGATCGATGCCGGGCTATTCATGCCGGCTCTCCCCACGCCTACGCACGCCCAGGGCCTTCAGGCGTCGGGGCACCAGGCGGTGCTTGAGCCAACCCTGGATCAGGGTCTTCAGGTGCAGGATGGAAAGCACCAGGATCAATGTGACCAGCGCGGTGATGGCCATGACCTGCAGCAGTTGCGAGAAATTCATGCAGCTTCCCACTGCTGCAGCGATATCCGCCGGGGGTTCAGCGCCGGGCGTACCTGCGACAGCGGCATGCTGGCCGACTCGACGCTTGGCGATTCCGGCACGGTCTCGTCGAGAAATGCAGGGGCTTCCAAGGCACCGAGGTCATCGAGCAGCTCCTGGCCGATGAAGAGCTCCCGCCAGGACAACTGGAAGATATAGTCCAACGCCTGTTCGACACCCTCCGCCCGGCAGGCGAACAGGAACAGGTACAACACGCCATTGGCGATGCACGCGATATCGCCATCGCGGCGGAACAGGCTACGCGAGCAGGCCTGCAACGGCGACAAGCCGGGTGCAGGGCGCAACACCAGCAACTGATGGACGATCTCGCCATTGCGCCGGCCTTGCCACATCTGCTGTACCGCCTCGGCGAACACCCGCGGCGCCACAAGGCCACACACCGGTAGCGGCCTCAGCCGAGTGAGCAGTGCCTCGAAATCGCTGGGCAGGCGTCGGCGCCAGGCATAACCCTGAATGCTGTCGACCTGCGTCAGGAAGCGCGACAGGCTGGCACCGAAGGGTACGATCAGGCTGGCGCCACATGCCAGCAACAGTTGCTCGTCCTGGTATCGCAAGGTGGGCGCCATCTCGCGGACCACCAATTTCAACGCATTGCCGCGCAACTGGCGCAGGGTATGGAGTTGTTGGGCCAGGATGTCGAGCCGCTGCCCACCCTCCATGGCGAAGATCACCGTCGCCGATACCGCCACGCCGGCCCTGACGCCAAGTTCGGAAACACTGTCGAACAACTGCCAATGCTCGGAGAAGGCCGGTGCGCCCTCCAGAACCTTGCGCTGCGCCAGGCAAAGCAGTTCATCGCCCCCGGTCCTGCCCAGCGAATGAGGACGGCCAGCCAGTGCGAAACCACCGGCATCATGGGTGAGTTCGACATCCTCGGTACCGACGACACCCAGTGCATTGCTCCAGAAATGCAGCAGGTAACGCATGCCACCCTGGCCGCGATACAGTTGCGCCATGCCATCGAGATTCTGGTTGTGCGCTCTCAATTGCTCGACCAGCCAGACACTCTGGCCTTCGCTGACCACCAGCAGGACTGCCCCAGTGTCGCGCACGCGGTCTCGGACCTCGTGGCACCACTGGCCTATGTCCCCGCCCTCCCAGACAGCCGCAGGCAGGAAGGCAAGAACAAGCCGCCCGGACGCCTCTATGCGGGACAAGTCCTCGGCCAGGTGCAGGGCGGCTTGCCGGTCGGCCTCATACAACGCCATTTCGCCCGGGCCGAGATCCGGATCGAGCGCATCCAGCACTTCACGCATGCCTCGCGCATCGCTGATGAAGGCGGCCTTGGCGTCCTCTGCCATGGCGTTGACGACCTGACGGCAGACCATGGCGGCATCTTCGGCCGTATCGCACGCCAGCCAGTACACACCCTGTTCATGGAACCGGCCATGCTCGGCATCAAGGCCGGGTATGGCTGAAGAGAGAATATTTTTCGCCAAAACCGTGACTCTAAAAATTCGGGAGCGACGCCTACCGATTGCGGTAGGCGTCGCTCGCCTGAAGGGTCAAAGGGGCAAGATTTTTGACGCAGAAAAACGTCAAAAAAACATCAGAAAAGAAAGAATCTTGCGAATTACGTCAATTCTACAGCAGTCTGAAAAAATAATGTCAAGATGACATTTGTTAGGCCAGCGCAACAGGTCTTGGGATCCTTGCCTATGCTGCCTACGATGAAGGGGCAACCAGACGAGGATCGACGCCATGTTCTACGTGCAACGCGACGCCGCGGGTCAGCTGCTGCGGGTAGAGGCTGCCCCGTATGCCGGGTACACGGAAATCCTCCCGCCTGACGATGCCCGGGTCCAGGCGTGGTTCGCCGACGACGTGGTGGAAAACAGCCTCCGGCAGCTCAAGCAGAGCGACCTGGACATGATCCGCGTGCTCGAGGACCTCATCGAGGTACTGACCACCAAGGGGGTGATCAGCATCACCGACCTGCCCGCCGATGCCCAGGCCAAGCTGCTCAGCCGCTCCTCGGCGCGCAAGGCGCTGGGTGGGCTGAACAATCTGATCGAGGAAGATGAGGGAGGCGGCTTGATCTGACGACTGGAGGAGCGGGCTTGTCCGTACAACGCTGGCTGCGCTGCCAGGCAGAGGGCCTTCTCCCGGTCAGCGCCAAGGCGCAGGTTCGCCGACCCACTGCCCCTGGATACCTTGCACCCCCATCTCCCGCAGCACCTGCACCTCCCCTTCGCTTTCGACCCGCTCGGCGATCAGCGGCAGGTCGATGCTGTGCGCCGCCCGCTGGATCGCCTCGATGAACAGGCGCTTGTGCTGCTCCCGGTCGATGTTGCGGATGTAGCTGCCGTCGATCTTCAGGTAGGCAAGCCCCAGGTGGGCGAGGTTGCCGATCATGCTGAAGCGGCCACCGAAGCGCTGCAATGCAAGGCCGAAGCCCAGGCTGCGCAGGCGTCGGGTCAGGTGTTCGAGGAAGTCCTGCTCCGGCAATTGCTCTTCGCCAATCTCGAAGGTCAGCCGAGGCCCCAGCGCGGCGTTCTGGCCCAGCAGCTCATAGACCCGCCGCAGCGCCTTGTCGTCGGCCAGGGTCTCGGCCGACAGGTTCAACGCCAAGGCTTGGTCATGACCCTGGAGGTGCCCGAGCACCTTTTCCAGCACCAGCAGGTCCAGGCGTGGCATCCAGCCGAAGCGCTCCAGCCAGGGCAGGAAGCGGCCGGCGGCCTGCGTCTCGCCGTGCTCGTCGTGCAGCCGCGAGACGACCTTGTAGTGCAGCACCCGCCCAGGCGCCTGGCTGTCCACCACGGGTTGGAAGAACAGCTCGAACTGCCCTTTGGCCAAGGCCTGGTCGAGCCGCGTATGCCAGGCATGATGACTGTCGGCGGCCTGGACCGCGATGCCCTGCTCGAGGCAGACCCAGCCTGGCTCCGGCTGGCTTTCGGCCCGCGCCAGGGCCTCGTCGGCCAGCGTGAGCAGGGCATGCGGCGCATCGCCGGGGCTATAGGGCGCAAGGCCGATGCAGGCCACCGGGTCGACGTCGCTGGCGCCAGTCGTGTGCAGGCTCTGCAGGCTGGCCTCCAGGGCCTGGGCCAGTTGCACGGCTTCATCGTGGACCATGCCCGGCGCCAGCACGGCGAACTCGCCACCTCGGCTGCGGGTGATCAGGTCGTTGGTCTGTGGGTAGCTCGCGCAGATGCTCAGCAGTCGTTCCCCCACCGCCTGCAGCAACTGGTCGGTGCGCGGGCCGCCCAGGCGGGCATTGAGGCCGGTAAGGTCCTGGACACGCAGCAACAGCAGGTAACCGGCGCGCGCCTCCTCCGGATGGCTGACCCGGGCATTGAGTTGCATCTCGAAATAGCGCCGGTTGGCGAGCCCCGTGAGGCTGTCCTGGTAGGACTCGGCGTGCAGCTTCTCGCTGCGCTCGGCCTGTTCGGTGAACAGCGCCTTGAGCTTCTTGACCATCTGGTTCATCGCCAGCACCACCCGGCGCAGCTCCGGCGTGCGCGGCAGCTGCTGCGCACTGAGGAACTCGCGGCGGGCGATGGCCTGGGCCTGGGCGACCATGTAGTCCAGCGGCCGCAATTGGCGACGCAGCAACAGGGCACCGAGGGCTGCGCTGAGCGCACCGCACAGCAGCAGCCAGCCGAGGCTGCCCAGCGCACCCTGCCAGAGCTTGGCCAGGGCGAACATCGGGTGGCTGATCACCTCGACCCGCGCCGCCTGCTGCCAGCCACGGCTGACGATGGCATCGCCAGCGGCCGCCTCCAGCCCGATCAAGCGGACGAACCAGGCCGGCACGCCATCACGGTCAGGCTCGGCATGGCGCTCCACCAGCACGGCGTTGGAGCCCAGGTCGATGACCCTGATGCTCGCGTAGTAGCCACTGTCGAAAATGGAACTGACCATCAGCTCGACCATCGCCGGGTCATCGATATTCGGCGTCAGCGACAAGGCCAGCGCGGTCGCCGCGTCCTGGGCATGGGAGCGCAACTGGTTGACGTATTGACTGCGCGAGCTTTCCAGGCTGACCACGAAGCTGCCGCTGAAGGCGACCACCAGGAACAGGCAAATGGCAAGCAGCAATTGTTTGAACAATGACATCTGTGCTCCTTCAGTAGACCGGTTCGGCCGGGAACCCTTCGGCCTGCATTTTCTTCAGCACATCCTGCCAGCGGGACAGGCGCTTGGTGTCGCCGACCTTCCGGTTGCCGGAGGCACCGGTCAGCCACAGGCCCTCGCCGTTGAAGGCATACACCGGCAACAGGTCGGTACGCTCGCTGGCCGGCCGGATGGCGTCGATCAGGCTGTCGAGGACCAGCGGCTGGGCCTGTGGGCTTGAATAATAGGTCAGGACCATGTGCGCCCGGTTCTGCTGCAGCGCCTTGACGTAGGTGATGCGCAGCTTGTCGCGGGGGATGCCCATGCGCCGCAGGCTGAAATACTTGGCGATGGCGTAGTCCTCGCAATCGCCAGCCCCCTTGAGCAACGCCTGGATGGGCGTGGCCCAGTAGTCCACTTCGCGCCACAGGTCGATGTCTTCGACGTAGCGCAGCTGCTGATTGAAGAAGCGGTTGACCGCCTGCAGGCGCGCCATCTCGCTGCCCTGCCCGTGGGTGGACAACAGCGCCTGCCAGGCATCGATGCGTGCCTGGCCAGGGCCAAGGGGGCCATAGAGCCCCTGCGCACGCCGGCTGATCTGGGAAAAGTCCCATTCCGCACGCAGGCCGCCCAGCAGCAGGCCACCCAGCAACAGGGCCAGGCCGAGACGCCGTGCGGCCAGTGTGAGCATCCGGGGTATCGCCACTGCGAAGACCTGCTCAGACCAATCGAAAGCAGCGATGGTGCTGCCTGGGGGACGAAAAGACAATGGCACCGTACAATCACTGCTCGACGAACGAGGTGGGATGAATTTCCCAACCATCGAAGGGAATGTACGGCTTCCTTTGACCAACGACTTCCTTCACGATAGCTGCACGTTCCTGGCACGTGGCGTGCTTGTCATCGTGACAGTTTGACACCCCTCTCGCGAATAACTAGTTTAATTGGATCCAATCTTGGACATCATCGAGGCAGACCCCGCGTGGCCGAGAAAACCAGACTCCTGAGTACTGTGCTGGGCAGCGAACAGGTACCACCGCATCTGGCGCGTAGCGTGATCGAGGAACGCTTGCGCAGCGCCATTCTCGACGGCCGTCTGCCGCCAGGCACCGCCCTGCGCCAGCAGGAGATCGCCACGCTGTTCGGCGTCAGCCGCATGCCGGTGCGTGAGGCGCTGCGTCAACTGGAGGCGCAATCGCTGCTGCAGGTGGTCATGCACAAGGGAGCGGTGGTCGCGCCGCTGATCGGCGAGGATGCGGTCGACACCTATGCGCTGCGCGTGCTCCTGGAGTCCGAGGCCCTGCGTCAGTCGATCCCGCTGCTCGATGCCAGCGACATCGCCCTCGCCCGTGGCTATATCCATCAGCTGGAACATGAGACCCGTCATGCCGAGATCGGGCGTCTCAATCGCCTGTTCCACATGGCGCTCTACAGCAAGGCGAAGAACCAGAAGCTGCTGCGCATGATCGAGGTGGAACTCAACGAGGAGGAACGCTTCCTGCGCTTCCACCTGTCCTCGATGGGGCTGGGCAAGCTGACCCAGGACGACCATATCGCCCTGGCGGATGCGGCCAGCGACAAACTGGTGGACGAAGCCATCAGGGTCCTGGAGCGCCACCTGAACAATGCGGCGCGCACCATCAGGAACTACCTCGACAAGCAGCCGGCCAACTGACGGACGCCCCCGGTGTGGGGCTTGGCACGTTGTCCTCCTGGGCCGCTTCGCAGCCCCGAATGATGGCTGCGACCAGCATTGGCGCTTGCCCACTCCTACGACTCCCCCGCCTTTCTGCCATTGACCATGGCACCCCCAGCCGTTTCGGCACACTCTAGGGCCGGCAACGGTCGCTGATCGCCATCTGGCAGGCCGGATCGTTCGCCTTTCTCCCACCTGCAGAAGGAGTCTGCCACCGGGGCACGCGCCGAAAAGCATCAGCCGCCCCCTCGATAGTCGAATACCCCATATCCCAGTTCACCAGTGCTCCCGAGTGAGGCATTCACTCTTTTAAGTTTTTCCGATCTTATTTATCGGAGGGAGTACACTCGTGCCCAATAAAACTTTCCAGAAGTTTTATCGACACGCTCTTTTCGCCAATAAAGTTGAAAAAATAAAAATATCAAAAAAACGATTGCGCACAACTTTAAGTTTGCTCTAACTTTTCAAACGCCAGCAGCCATGCACCCTGAAACCAAGGCGCTCATGCCCTGCAGGCCTTCTGCATATCGCTCAGCATCGAAACTTCAATCGAGGCATTCGCTCGCCTGAATAAACGTCGACGCTCGACACGCAGGAACAATCCACCCGATGCCACCTCGTTATGGACATTTGCCATGAGCACATTGAAGAGCACACTTTCCAACAAGAAAGCCGAACTTTCCAGGCACCCGCTATTTTCCGAAATCGACTCGCTGGATACCTTGCGCCGCTTCATGGAAACCCATGTATTCGCCGTATGGGACTTCATGTCGCTGACCAAGCGCCTGCAACGGGAGCTGACCTGCGTCAGCCTGCCCTGGCTGCCGCCGGCCGACCCGGCCGCTGCCAGGCTGATCAACGAGATCGTCCTGGGCGAGGAGTCCGATGACCGTCTGGGCCAAGGCCACTACAGCCATTTCGAGCTGTACCTGGACGCCATGCGCGAAGTCGGCGCCAGCACCCAGGCCATCGAACGCTTCATCGAGCTGCAGCAACAAGGCGTCGACCCTGCCACGGCCTTGCAGCGCGCAGGCGCCAGCGAAGCGGCCCGGCGTTTCGTCAGCGACACCCTGCAGGTCGCCTTGCAGGCGCCTGCCCATCGCGTCGCCGCCGCCTTCCTGCATGGCCGGGAAAGCGTGATCCCGACGATGTTCCAGCAGATCCTCGACGCCTGGGGCATCGGCAGCGACCAGGCGCCAACCTTCCGCTACTACCTGCAACGGCACATCGAGGTCGACGCCGAGGACCACGGCCCGGCGGCCGAGCACTTGCTGGCACGACTGGTCGCGCACGATCCGCAGCGTCAGCAAGAGGTCTACGAGGCGGCCATCGCCGCCGTGGACAGCCGCATGGCCCTGTGGGACCGGCTGCGTGCCGCCCTGCAGGCGGAAATCGCCGAGGTCGCGCCATGAAAGCCCACGAATACCGCTCCTTCGCCGAGGCCTGGGAAGAACGCGCGACCATCCGTACCCGGCCACGCCGGCGGGTGGAAGACGATAAACGGCTCATCTATCCGCTGAACCGCCAGCCCCTGGTGCTCGGCGCCACCTTCCAACGCGAATGCCCGCAGTTGCGCGACTTCGTGCTGGTGCAGAGCCTCTACAAGTTCATCAACGACGTGGTGATCTTCGAAACCGAGATCGTCGACCGCACGGCCCGGCGCATCGCCAAGGACCGCTTCGCCGTGCCGTTCCCCTTCGCCTGCCGCTACGACGCCATGACCGTGGTGGTGGACGAGGACTACCACGCCCTGGTGGCCATGGACTTCTTGCAGCAGACCATCGCCCTGACTGGCATCGAACCGATCGACCTGCCTCGGGAGATCGAGCTGAGCCGCGCCATCCCCGCGGCGCTGGCGCAGGTGCCAGTGGTGTTGCGCGATGCCATGGAATTGATCTGCGTGGGCATCGCCGAGAACACCCTGACCGACGATGTCGCCGCCTTCGCCCGCGATGACACGGTCAAGCCTTCGGTCAAGGGGCTGATGGCCGACCATCTGCTCGACGAAGGGCGTCACTCCAGCTTCTGGGCACGCCTGGCGCGTATCTACTGGCAGGCCGCGCCGCAGGCCGATCGCGAGGCCATCGCGCAGGTCTTGCCGGTGTTTCTCGGCCAGTACCTGACCAGCGACATCCAGCAGGCCTTCGACTTCAGCCTGATCGATGCGTTGCCGGTTAGCCAGGCGGTACGCCAGGCCCTGCGCGAAGAGGCCCGGGCGCTGGCCTACCCGATCAACCACCAGCACCCCTTGCTGGGCAACATCCTGCGCTTTTTGCGCAGCAGCTCGATGCTCGAGTCGGCCTGCGTGCAAACCGCGCTGCGCGACTACCTGCCCTGAGGAGACCGCCATGAGACGCCTCGACATACTCCTGGTGGGCACCAGCCCCGCATTGCGCCAGCTTGCCAAGATGCTCGACGAACACGGCCACGGCGCGACCCTGGTCGAAATCCCGGACGCCCTGTCCCTGGCCAGGTCACTGCTGGTGGTAGAAGACGGCACCCTGGCGCTGGACAGCGCCATCTGGCAGCCCTTGGGCGGCACACCGCTGCTCAGGCTGCGCCTGGGCGCCCGTTGCGCCGAACCACTGCCGCGACTGGAACTGCTGTGCTGGTGCGCCAGTGCCAGCACCCAGCGCCTGATCGAGTGGGTGCCGCTGCAGCCGCCAGCCTCCGGCAATGGCCAGCAGCTGCGTGAAGACGCCCTGCAAGCGCTGCGCGAGCTACTGGCCCTGCAGGTCACCCGCTTCGCCCGCAATCCCCAGTACCTGCAACAGGCGCCCACGGTCGGCCCCGGCCTGCAAGAACGCGAACATGACCTGGGGTGGCTGGAATCGCTGGCCTACCGGCACCCGTTCAACCACACGCAGCGCGCCGACCTGCTGGAGCAGGCCGGGGCAGGCCTGGTGGAAGGCCTGGAACAGCGCCTGCGCCAGTTCGCCAACCACCCTGCCCTCAACCGTGACGGCCAATATCACAGCTATCACCAGTTGCATGCCCGCGTCGTCGGTATCCAGCGCGCCTTGCTGCCCCTGTTGCCGGAGGCCGATGGACAGCCTGCAGTGGTCGCGGTGTGCATGGCCAAGTCGCCCGAACTCTATGCCAGCCTGCTGGCGGTACTCGGCTGCGCGGCCATCTACCTGCCACTGGACCCGGCCACCCCGCCCGAACGGCGCCAGCGCATCCTCGAGGATGCCGGCGCCTGCGTCCTGCTGCATGACGGCCAGGACCAGCCGGGGCTGCCCGGCCTGGATGTACGCACGCTGGGCGAGTCGCACGGACATCCCTTGCCCTCATTGCAGTTGCGCAAGGCCTCGGCGGATGCGCCATGCGTGGCCATCTACACCTCCGGCACCACCGGCCAGCCCAAGGGCGTGCTGCTCAGCCAGCGCAACCTTGCTCACTTCATGACCTGGTACGCCGAGCACGTATCGCTGGACGCCCACAGTCGCGTGCTGCAGTTCTCGACCATCGGCTTCGACGCTTCGTTGCTCGACATCCTGCCGACCTTCGCCTGCGGAGCGCAGTTGGTGATCCCCAGCGACGACCAGCGCCGCGACCCGCAACAGCTGGTGCGGCTGATCCATGCCCAGGAGGTCAGCCATGCCTTCCTGCCACCGGCCCTGCTGAGCATCCTGCCCCGTGACGAGCAGCTGGGCCTGCGCCACCTGGTCACCGGCGGCGATGTCTGCGAACCCGAGGTCATCGCCCGCCTGGCCGCGCAGTGCCGGATGCACAACATCTACGGCCCGACCGAAACCACGGTACTGGCGACCACCCGGCTGTTCGCTGCTGGCGACAGCAATCGCAACCTCGGCACACCGATCGCCAACACCCAGGTGCTGATCCTCGACCAGGACCTGCGCCCAGTGCCCGAGCAGACCCCGGGCGAGCTGTACATCAGTGGCCCGGGTGTGGGCCTGGGCTACCTGAACAACCCGGCCCTGACCGCGCAGCGCTTCGTCGAGCTGGCCTTGCCCGACGGCCAGTGCCTGCGCGCCTATCGCACCGGGGACATCGCCAAGTGGGGCGTGGATGGCATCGAACTGTGCGGCCGGCGTGACAACCAGGTGAAGATCCGTGGCTTCCGGGTCGAGCCGGAGGAGATCGAGCACTGCCTGCGCGAAAGTCACCTGTTCGCCCAGGTCGCGGTAGTGATCGACGCCCAGCGCCGGATCCTGGCCTTCACCGCACAACCGGCCCGGGAAGACGCCGAGACGGCCCTGCGCGCCCATGCCGAGCAGCACTTGCCCGACTACATGTGCCCAACGTTCTACCAGGTGCTGGAGCGGATGCCCTACACGGCCAATGGCAAGGTCGACCGACACGCCCTGCAAGCATTGCCGCGCACCCTGCCCGGTAGCCATCGGGTCGTGCCGCGCACGCCCACCGAACAACGCCTGCGCAGCCTGTGGAGTGGCCTGCTGGACCTGCCGGAGGCGGACATTTCCATCGACGACAGCTTCTTCAACCTCGGCGGCCACTCGATCCTGCTCTCGCGCCTGCTGCTGGAGATACGCGAGCAGTTCGACCAGGGTGTGGCGATCAACCACTTCATCGAACAGCCGACCCTGCAGCGCCTGGGCGCCTTGCTCGACGGTACCGGGCGCGACCAGGCAACGCCCCTGGTGCGCCTGGAGCAGGACGCCAATCGCGAGCTGGGCCTGGAGGTGCTACCCGTGGAGTGCCTGGGTGATGTGCACAAGGTCATCGTCACCGGCGCCAACAGTTTCCTCGGCGTGCACCTGGTCGAGGCGCTGCTCGACTGGGGAGCCAGCGAGGTGGCCTGCCTGGTGCGCAGCCGCGATGGCCAGGGCGCCGCCGAACGTTTCGCCCAGGCCGTGGCGGACAATCGCCTGACCCTGGACCGGGGCCGCATACGGGTGTTCGAGGCCGACCTGCGCCAACCGCGCCTGGGTTTGTGCCAGCAGGACTACGACTACCTGGACCGCGAATACGGCGCCCTGCTGCACAACGCCGCACAGGTCAACCACGTGCTGGACTACCAGGCACTGGCCGCCGACAACATCGAGCCGCTGTTCGAGTGCCTGCGCCTGTGCGAAGGCAAGCGCAAGAAGGTCTTCAACTTCGTCTCGACCCTCTCGGCCTGCAGCGCGGTGTCCAGTGACGGCCGCGTGCTGGAGCAAGGCCCGGCAGCGACGCCGCCAGTCTACATCCGCAATGGCTACAACCTGGGCAAATGGGTCGGCGAGCGGATCCTCCAACGGGCGCGTGAGCAGGGCGTATGGGTCAACCTGTTCCGCCCGGGCAACATCACCTTCGACAGCCGTAGCGGCGTCTGCCAACCCCAACACAATCGCCTGATGCTGATGCTCAAAGGCTCGCTGCAACTGGGCCAGGTGCCGGATCTGGACATCGACTTCGACCTCATGCCGGTCGACTTCCTGGCCCGCTTCATCGCCTTCCACGCCAGCGGCCACCAGCCTCGGCAGTGGGTATTCAACCTGCACAACCCCGAGCCGCTGCGCTGGCGCGACTACCTGGCGGCATTCCGCGCGCAGGGCCATGTGTTCGAGCTGGTGGGTATCCGACAGTGGCAGCGCCAACTCGGCCATGTCGATCGCGACAACGCGCTGTTCGAGGTCCTGGGCTTCTACCTGGATGGCTTCGAGGAAGACATCGGCGATATCAGCGCCATCGAGCACCACAACGCCCGCGCGGGGGTACGGCGCATGGGCGCCAGCTACCCGGCCAAGACGCCGCAGCTGCTGCGTCGTGGCTGCCGCTACCTGAGCGACATCGGCTTCATCTGACCCCCTTCATTCACGACAGGAGCAACACGACATGCACGTTCTCGAACCCGATACCCTGATCCGTAATCCGCATGGCTGCCAGGTGGTTTCCAGCGTGGAAATCGCCGCCCCGGCCGCCAGCGTGTGGAACATCGTCGGCAACTTCGCCGGTTTCCCGGTGTTCATCCCAGCGCTGTCGCACATCGACATGACCGGCAGTGGCGTGCGCTCGGTACGCAAGAAGCTGTTCAAGGATGGCAACGTGGTCATCGAACAGTTGAATTCACGCGACGAGCAAGCCATGACCATGACCTGGAGCCTGATCTACACCAGCTTGAACATCGGCAACCTGTGGGCGGCGATGCAGGTCGAGGCGCTCGATGGCCAGCACAGCCGGGCCACCTGGACCATCCAGGCCGAACCCTGGGAGGGCGGCGCCGAGGCGCTGCCTGGGTTCCAGGCATTCCTGCAGGGTTTTGCCGATGAGGCGATGGGGAATGTGCGCACGCTGCTGAGCTGAATGCAGCTCGGCTGGCTACAGGCCACATGAGACAGATGGGGTGCGTCTGTACCGGCCTTATCACGGGCAAGCCGGCTCCCAGGTTCACCACTGCCCTCGGGCCTGGTGGAGTATCTGTGGCGGCCGGCTTGCCGGCGATGGGCTGCAAGGCAGCCCTGTCTCCCCAGGCTCGATATCGATCAGTGACAGTTGCAAAATAATGCCAGCCCGCAAACAATGAGACTAATTATCATTCATACCCTTTGACGCCAGCGCCTCTCCATGCCCTCCAGAGACTCCGTGCACACGCTCTACAGCCATCATCACGGCTGGCTATACAACTGGCTGCGCAGCACACTGGGCAACGCCGCCGACGCGGCGGACCTGGCCCAGGACACCTTCGTGCGCCTGCTACAACGCGAGCAGCTGGAACTCAGCGCCCCACGCGCCTTCCTGCGCACGGTCGCCCGGGGCCTGGTGATCGATCACTGGCGGCGCGAAGAGCTGCAACGCGCCTATCTCGAGGCCCTGGCCCACCTGCCGGAAGCCCAGGTACCGTCAGCGCAAACCCGCGAACTGATGCTGGAGTTGCTCGAACGCATCGCGCACATGCTCGACGGTCTCAAGCCCAAGGTCCGCCGCGCCTTCCTGCTGGCCCAGTGCGAAGGGCTGGGCCACAAGGCGATCGCCGAACAGATGGGCATCTCCCTGCGCTCCGTGGAACGCTACGTGGCAGAGGCGCTGTACCACTGCTACCTGCTGCGCTACGAAGACGGCTGCTGAGACGATGGGCCCAGCACATCCCCCGCCACAGGTCGTCAAGCAGGCCATCCACTGGCTGCTGAGGCTGCGCGAAAGCGGTCACGACCCGGCGCTGGCGCAGCAATGCGAACAATGGCGCAGCACCCACCATGAACATGAACTGGCCTGGCAACGGGTGCTCAGCCTGCACCAGGACCTTGACCTGCGCGCCCTCCCCGCCGCCGGTGTGGCCCTGCGGACCCTGGAGACCAGCCAGCGTCGCTTGCACCGGCGCCAGGCCCTGAAGCTGCTGGGCGGGGTCGCTCTAGTGGGCTCCGCAGCCTGGCTGGGCAAGGACCTCGATGCATTGCACGCCTGGACCTCGGACTACGCCACCGGCACGGGCGAGCGCCGCAGCTTCCAACTGCCGGATGGTTCGCTGCTGCAACTCAATACCCGCAGCGCCGCGGACCTGGCCTTCGACCAGCGGCAGCGGCTCATTCGTCTCAGGCAGGGCGAGCTGATGCTCACCTGCAATGCCTTGCAAGGCCAGGGACGTCCCCTGCTGGTGGAAACCCGCGATGCCTTGCTGGAGGGTTTCGACGGACGCTTCGTGGTACGCCAGGACGCCGATTGCACGCGGGTCAGCGTCAGCCAGGGGAAAGTGGCCATCCACCGCCCTGGCCATGGCCAGTTGCAGTGGATCACCAGCGGCCAGGCTTGGCGTCTGGATACCCAGGGCGCGCAGCAGGTCGAGCAGCAAGCCATGGATGCCAGCGCCTGGGCCGAAGGGCTGATCGTCACCCGTGACATGCGCCTGGCCGATTTCCTCGCCGAAGTGGGCCGGTATCGCCACGGCTATCTCGGCTGCAGCGAGGCAGTCGCCGACCTGCGCCTGTCTGGTGTGTTCCGCCTGGAAGACACCGACGGGCTGCTGGAGTTGCTGCCACAGACACTGCCGGTCAGGCTCCACCAACGCACCCGCTGGTGGGTCCGGGTGGAGCGGATGGGGTGAGTCTGCTCTTTTTTGCAGATTTTTCTGGCGGGTTTTTCTCGAGCGTCCGGCTAGGACAGTAAGCGACTCCTACCAGCCCTTTCGACCCGACGGATATTCTCCATGCCTGACGCTCTGCCCTCGCTGCCCCTCGCGAGTACGAATGATTTTCGACCTGTCCTCAATTCAGCTCGCCTTGGCAAGGCGGTACGCGCCGCGCTGTTCGGCACGGCCCTCGGCCTCGGCAGCGCGCCGCTGCTGGTTCAGGCCGCGGAGCCGACCGAGGTCAGCCAGCAGTATGCGATCCCTGCCGGCAACCTCGACGATGTGCTCAACCAGTTCGCCCGCCAGGCTGGCATCACCCTGTCCAGCACCCCGCAACTGACTGGCGCACTAGAGTCGCCCGGCCTGCAGGGGCATTACTCCACCGACCAGGCCTTGCGCCAGTTGCTCAATGGCACAGGGCTCGAGGCTGTCAGCCAGGATGGCCGCAGCTATGTGCTGCATCCCTTGCCGGAAGACGCGGCGCTATCGTTGCCGAGCACCGATATCCGCAGCTTCACCCTGGGTAACGCGCTAGGCAGTATGGAGGGCTACAACGCCACCCACAGCCAGGTCGCCACCAAGACCAGCATGCCGCTGCTGGAGACATCCCAGTCGGTCTCGGTGGTGACCCGCCAACAGATGGACGACCAGGGCGCGCAGACCGTGGCACAGGCCATGCGCTACACGCCGGGCGTCCTGACCAACCCCTACGGCGCCACCCACCGCTACGACTACGTGGCCATGCGCGGCTTCAACGATGGTTCGGTGGACAACATCTACGTCGATGGCCTGAAGTCCATGGGTGACAACGGCACCTACAGCACCATGCAGGTCGACCCGTACTTCCTCGAGCGCATCGACATCCTCAAGGGTCCCTCCTCCGTGCTCTACGGCCGCAGCTCGCCCGGCGGCCTGGTGGCACTGACCACCAAGAAACCGCTGTTCGACCCATATCGCCAGGTCCAGGCCACGGTCGGTACCCAGGGCCAGCGCGGCATGGGCTTCGACTTCAGCGGCCCGCTGGACGACGACAAGCGCATCGCCTACCGCCTGACGGGTCTGGCAGATGCCTCCGACACCCAGTTCGACCACAACAAGGAAGAGCGCTATGCCATCGCGCCGGCCGTCAGCATCGACTTCAGCGAGGACACCTCGCTGACCTTGCAGGCCTACCTGCAGCACGACCCCAATGGCGGCTATCACGGCGGCAACCCGGCGGACGGCATGTTGCACCCGCGTAACGGCCTGCGCCTGTCCGATCACTTCTTCGAAGGCGAGCCGGACATCGACAACTACGAGCGTACCCAACAGTCGTTCAGCTACCAGTTCGAGCATCGCTTCAACGATGTCTTCACGGCCCGCCAGAACTTCCGCTACCAGGACTCGGACGTGTCGATGGACCAGGTCTACTCGGCCGGCTGGGCAGACAGTACCAGCACGATCCTCAACCGCGCCTATACCGGCGGTGACGAGCGCCTGCATTCGTTCATCGTCGACAACATGCTCCAGGCGGAATTCTTCACAGGCTCGGCCAAGCACACCCTGCTGCTCGGTGCCGACTATCAGCGGCGCAAGGCGGATGTGGCCTGGCGCTATGGCACTGTCGATCCGCTGGATGCCGGCAACCCGCAGTACGGCAACGGCAACTTGCAGGTCCTCGGCGAAAACCGCTACCTGCGCCGCCTGCAGCAGACCGGCGTGTACCTGCAGGACCTCGTCGAACTGGACCAGTGGCGCTTCTCCCTCGGCCTGCGCCAGGACTGGGTGAAGGTGTCCGAGGAAAACCGCGACACCGACAGCAGGGTCAGCGATGATCGCTCCAAGTTCACCACCCGCGCCGGGGTGCTCTACCTGTTCGAAAACGGCATCGCGCCGTATGTGAGCTACTCCGAGTCGTTCAACCCCAACACCGTATCCGACCAGGACGGCCGCCCCTTGGCGCCGACCGAGGGCACCCAGTGGGAGGCGGGCATCAAGTACCAGCCGCCGGGCAGCGACAACCTGTTCACGGCGTCGGTGTTCCGCATCGAGCAAGAGAACCTGGCGTCCAAGCAACCGGACGAAGAGTTCTACCGCGCCGTCGGCGAGGTGCGCTCCCAGGGCCTGGAGCTGGAGGCCCACGTACAGGTGACCGACAACCTCAGGGTACTGGGCGGCTACACCTTCACCGATGTCGAGTACGCCAAGTCGATGCCCAGTCTGGTGTCGGGCAACCTCGACAACAAGGGCAACTCGCCGACCCAGGCGCCGAAGCAGATGTTCTCCTTGTGGGCCGACTATGATTTTCGCCAGGGCCCGCTCGACGGCCTGCGGCTGGGCGGCGGCGTGCGCTATGTCGGCTACAGCTGGGTGGATGCGGAGAACAGCATGAAGGTGCCCTCCTACACCCTGTTCGATGCCTCGGTCGGCTACGACCTGGGCAAGGTCGGGCTCAAGGGCGTGGATGTGCGCCTGAACGCCAACAACCTGACCAACGAGAGCTACATCGCCTCCTGTGCCAGCCTGAACTACTGCTATATGGGCGAGGAGCGCAATGTCAGCGCCACGGTCAGCTACCAGTTCTGACCACTCCCTCCATGTGCTCGAGGCCAGCGCCTGAAACCAGGTGCTGGCTTTTTCGTTTCTGGCGTTTTTCCTGGAGTCCCGACCGATGCGTCAATGCTATGTCTTGTTGCACCGCTACCTGGGCCTGGTGACGGCTGTGTTCCTGGCCCTGGCTGGCCTCACCGGCAGCCTGCTGGCTTTCCACCACGAGCTGGACGAATGGCTCAACCCCAGCTTCTATGAAGCGCCGGCGCTCGGCACGCCGCAGCAACCCGGCGCGCTTGTGGACAAGTTGCAAGCCGAGCATCCGCGCCTGCAGGTCTGGTACATGGAATATCCACAGGAAGCCGGACATTCCGCATTGCTGGCCATGGTGCCGCGCAACGACCCGCGCACTGACCAGCCCTATGCCGAAAAGAACACGGTGTTCTATCTCGACCCCGTGAGCGGCGAGACCCTCGGCCAGCGCTACTGGGGCGAGTGCTGCTTCTCTCGCGAGAACTTCATGCCGTTCATCCTGGAGCTGCACTACAGCCTGACCCTGCCAGGCAACTGGGGCATCCTGCTGATGGGAGTGGTGGCCATCCTCTGGGTGCTGGACTGCTTCATCGCCGTGCTGCTCACCCTGCCCCGCGGGCGGCCGTTCTGGCGCAAATGGGCGACCGCCTGGAAGATCAAGAGCGGGCACGCCTATCGCCTGAACCTGGATATCCACAGGGCCGGCGGATTGTGGCTGTGGCTGCTGCTGTTACCCATCGCCATCAGCAGCGTGGCGATGAACCTGCCGGCACAGGTGTTCAAGCCCGCCGTATCCTTGTTCTCACCCGTCGCGCCAAGCGTCTACGAGGCCCGTGGAGCAATGCCCAAGGACGAACTGGGGGTGACCCTGCTGACCTATCAACAGGCCTACCAGAGGGCCCAGGAGGAAGGGGCAAGGCTTGGGTTGTCCGCACCGATCGGCGAGCTCTACTACAGCTTCGAGTACAACTTCTATGGCGCCGGCTTCGGCCAGCATGACACCGATGCCCACGGCAAGTCTTGGCTGTTCTTCCACGGCACCGATGGGCGTTTGCTGGGCCAGGAGATAGCGGGCCAGGGGACCTTGGGCGAACAGTTCTATCGCTTGCAGCTACCCATCCATGGTGG
Organism: Pseudomonas sp. I2; assembly: GCF_040984075.1. Taxonomy (NCBI): domain Bacteria; kingdom Pseudomonadati; phylum Pseudomonadota; class Gammaproteobacteria; order Pseudomonadales; family Pseudomonadaceae; genus Pseudomonas; species Pseudomonas sp. I2. The sequence continues at coordinate 503 of NZ_JBCGFQ010000032.1, read as the reverse complement.
ACGGATCATCGGAACGACCGGCCAGGTGCTGATCGCCATCCTGGGCGTGGCGATAGCGGTGCTCTCGTTTACCGGGGTCTATATCTGGTGGCGCAAGTTGCAGGCACGCCGGATCGGGAAAGCGCGCAAGGCGACAATGGCGTAGGGCCGGAAAAGACAAAGCCCCTGTCCGCATCGCGGACAGGGGCTTTGGATTTGAATCTTGACGATGACCTACTCTCACATGGGGAAACCCCACACTACCATCGGCGATGCGTCGTTTCACTGCTGAGTTCGGGATGGGATCAGGTGGTGCCAACGCTCTATGGTCGTCAAGAAATTCTGTGTGCCGGACCGTCGTGGAGGACGTGCCAGCGAATCTCTGGTCTCTCTACTAAAAGACAAAACCCCTACCTGCTCGCGCAGATAGGGGTTTTGCGAAATGAATCTTGACGATGACCTACTCTCACATGGGGAAACCCCACACTACCATCGGCGATGCATCGTTTCACTGCTGAGTTCGG